>JBBQKV010000034.1:0-23458 GCA_038327245.1 Acidobacteriota bacterium | reverse complement strand
GCTGGTGACCGTGAAGTCGACGCGGAAGTTCGAAGCCGTTGCGAGGCCGCGCTCCCCGACGATGTCCGTGATGAGCACGGTCTGGTTCGGCGCCGCCGTGCGGGTCGTGGACCCGAGGAGCGCCCCATTGGCGTCGAGCAGGTCGATCCGCACCGTGACGGGCGACCCCGAGACCTCGGTGAAACCCACGTTGGTGTGGAAGCGCGCGTCCTTCGAGAAACCGTTCGCGGTCGCGCGTCCCTGGCCGAAGGTGAGCCCCGTCAGGCTCCGGAACCCCGGCACGAACAGCCCGAACGTCCCGTTGGTGCTCTGCGTGTACGCCCGGCTCGTCGCGATGAAGGCTGCGTCGCCGACCACCGTCAGCTCGCCGATCGAGGAGTCGAAGCCGAACTCCGAGAAGATAACGTCGTTCAACGCGGCGACCTGGCCTGCGCCCACGGTGCGGGTCGCCCGGAGCGCCGTGGCGCCGCTCTGCCCGTTCGGAACGTAGAAGAGCGAGTACGTCCGGGGCACGGACGTGGGGTTGTAGAGGCGGACGTCGGAGAGGAAGAACTTCGTGCCCTGAACGCGCCCCACGACCGGCAGCACGCTCCCGTCGGCCTGAGCCGGGATCGCGACGACCGGCTGGCCCGGGATGACGGTCACCGAGAAGTTGCGGATCCGTCCGGTTGCTCCGGCGACCTGGTCTTCGACCGTGAGCGTCCAGATTCCGTTGGCCTGCTTGCCCTGAAACGCCGCGAGCGCCTGGGCGGGAACGTCCGTCCGGCCGTAGACCGCATTGATCGGCTGCTGGATCGCCCCGGAACGATCGTGGAGAAGGATGGTCGTCCCGTCCGGTCCGGTCAGGCGCACTTGGAGCTCCCTCGGGTCCGGATGATCGATCTGCACCCAGACCTGGACGCTCGCGACCGAGCCCGACAGACCCGAGACGACAGCCGTGGCCGAAGCAGAGCCGGTCCCATCCGGGACGGCGACCGGAGCCCCGGTGAAGCCGGCAAAACGCCCGATCGCCATCTGCACCGCCGCCAGCGTGTCGACGCGCGGCGTGATGATGTTGTTGCGCGGATCGTTGACGGGCTTGCCCGTCGAACGCAGCACCCCCAGAGCTCCGAACGCGGTCAGGTCCGGCCGCGCCTGGCGCAGAAGCGCGAACGCGCCCGAAGCCGCGGGCGCGGAGGCGGACGTGCCGCCGAAGTTCGGGACCGTCCGCCCGCCTTTGCCGACCGTGTTCCAGAACGCTCCCGGAGCGAGCAGCGAAAGGTTGGTGTTGGAGTTGGAAAAACACGTCACGAGATCCGGCGTCACGGGCTCGTCGGTGCAATCGCCCCACCGGACGAGCGCCGAGTTGATGGAGTAGACCGCTCCCACGGAGATCGCCGAGGAAATGCAGGCCGGCGCCGCGAGCGAGTGCTGCTTGAGGCCGTTCCCGGAGGAGACCACGACGGCCAGGTCCGCTGCCACGGCCGAGTCGATCGCCACGGCCTCTGCGGGCTCGTCGGCGTCGCAGTAACCCGCGTCCGTGTCGTCATCCGGCTCCGCGCCCAGGCTCATGTTGATCGTGCCGATGTGGAACTCCGCCCGGTGCGAGATGGCGAAGTTGATTCCCTGGATGATGTCCGACACGAAGGCCGTGTCCTTGCAGGTCGAGTTGGTGGTGTCGCTCGACGGGAAGACCTTGATGGCGACGATCTTCGCGTCGGGGGCGACGCCGTTCGGGCCCGCGATGATCCCGGCCACCGACGTGCCGTGGCCGTCGCAGTCCATCGGGTCGCTGTCCTCGTCCGCGGTGTCCATGCCCCCGACCACCTTCGCGTTGGGAAAAGCGCCGCCGCCCAGCTGGGTGATCGTGTAGTCCACTCCGGTGTCCAGGACCGCGACGGCCTGGCCCGCGCCGGTCAACCCGGCGGCATTCGCAGCGTCGCTGCGGATCAGGGTCTGGGAGGCCTGCGGGGTGACCTGGAACCGGTGCCGGGTTTCGTCCAGAATCACCCAGGCGACGTCGGGCCGGTTCGCGAGGCGGACCACGCCGTCCCGGGTCGCGCGACCCGCGACGAGCGAGAAGCTCTCGTAATAGTGCCGGGGATGGAACTCACCGTCGGGAACGTCGCCGGCGATCCGCTTCTGCGCCTCGATCCGGCGGATTCGCCGGGCCGGCTCGCCCGCGGGGTCGGGCTTCTCGCGGAGCGCTCGGGCGGAGGGGGTTCCGTCCCGGACTCCGACGATGACGCGGACCTCTTCGGCGCCCCGGGCCAGGGCGCGGAGGAGCTTCGCGTCGGCGCGCGGGGCATCCTCGGCGGTGACGGGCGAAAGCGCGCGAACGGCTGAGCTCGCCGCGAGAACGAACAGGACCGTGGCAGACACTCGGCAAGGTCGGTAACGGCGCATTGATCCCCCCGAAAGGTTCCGCGGCTTGGGCGACAGGAAAGAATACCCTCCCGGGTCCCAAAATAATTCCGAATCCGGCGGTTTTGCCGATCAAAACCGTTCCTTAAGCTATCTTTCCGGGCGATGCGCGCCGTTTTCGCGGATTGTCACGTCGGGCGACAGACCGGCGACGAGGGGCCGTTCCTCCAGGCCCTCGGAGAGGCGCGCGACCGGGGAGCCAAGGCGATCTCCCTCCTCGGCGACATCTTTCACTTCTTCATTGCGCATCCGAAGTTCGAAACCCCCGCGATTGCCCGCTTCCTGGAGACCGTCGACCGCCTCCGCTCCGACGGCGTGCCGGTCACCTACGTCGAAGGGAACCGGGACTTCTTCCTGCGGGGCTCCTACGTCGAGTCGAAGTTCCGGGACGTCTGCGACGAGGAGACCTTCGAGGAGGGGGGCCGGCGGTTCCTGCTGACCCACGGAGACCTCCTGAACGAGGAGGACAAGCCCTACCGGCTCTGGCGCGCCATTTCCAAGAACCCGCTCTCGCGGACTGCCATCGATTTCCTGCCCCGTCGCCTCGCGAATCGCTTCGTCTGGAAGGTCGAGGCCCGGCTCTACCGCTCGAACTTCAAGCACAAGACCCGGCTTCCGGTCGAGATGATCCGGTCGTTCGCCACCCGGCGCTTCCGGGAGGGCTACGACGTGCTGCTGCTGGGCCACTTTCACCGGTCCTGGAAGGAGGACGTGGACGGGGGTCGCGTCGAGATCCTGCCGGCGTTCGTGGACGAGCACCGCTGGATGGAGGTGTTGGATACGGGGGAGACGAGGCTGGTCGAGATCGGCTCGTAGGCTCGCGAGATCGGGTCCGGTTGACCGACTATCTCGTCCTGCCGCCGGTCCGGGCCGTCCGGGGAAGGGTCGCCGCGCCCTCTTCCAAGAGCGCCACCAACCGGGCGCTCATCCTTGCCGCGCTCTCCCCGGACTCCGTCGAGATCGTCCGTCCGCTCGATTCCGGCGACACGCGGGCCCTCGTCCGGTGTATCCGAGCAATGGGGGCCGCCGTCGGGGAGACGCCTTCCGGGCTCTCCGTGCATGGGCCGCTGGGACGCCCTTCTCGCGAGGACGTCGTTTTGGACGCCGGAGACTCCGGCACCGCGGCGCGATTCCTGGCCGCCGTTGCGGCGGCCGTGCCCGGCCGCTACCGCCTGACCGGTTCGGAGCAGCTTCTCCGGCGGCCGATGGGAGACCTGGTCGCTGCCCTTCGCCGGGCGGGCGCCTCCGTCGAGTCGGCGGGAGCCGAAGGGTTTCTACCGCTCTCGATCCGGGGCGACACCCTCCGATCGGGCGCCGTCCATGTGGATGCCTCGCGGTCGGGGCAGTTCGTGTCGGCGTTGTTGCTCGCCGGCGTCGCGGTGGAGGGGGGCTTGACCATCCGGCCCGATGGCGTGGTGGCGTCCGCTCCCTACGTCGAGACCACGGTCGATGCGCTCGGCGCCTTTGGTCACTCCGTGGCTCGCGGCGCGGACGGCGGGATCCGAGTCGAGCGCGGCGCCCCCGGACCGTCCACCTGGGAGGTCCCGGGAGACTGGTCCTCCGCGGTGCCTTTTTTCGCGGCGGCCGGCATCGCCGGAGGCGACGTCTCGGTGACCGGCCTGCGGTGGCCTTCGCGCGATGCCGATGCCCGCGCGCTCGACGTCGTTGCCTCCATGGGAGTCCGCGTCGAGCGCGATGCCGGCGAGATCCGCGCGCGGGCGCTTCGGGGCGCTCTGACGCCCGTCTCGGTCGAAGCGCGGGACTTTCCCGACGCGGTCCCGTCGCTCGCGGCTCTCGCGATCTTAGCGGCGGGGGAGAGCCGCTTTCGCGGAATCTCCCACCTGCACTGGAAGGAAAGCGACCGCATCGCAGGGGTGGAGGCGCTGGCGGCCGCGGCGGGCGTCCGCTGCGTCGCGGGAGATGACGAGCTTACGATCACGGGGCCGCCCGCTCCTTCGAGGAAGGCGGCGACCCGACTCCCGACCGTCGGGGACCATCGGCTGGCGATGGCCGGGGCACTGCTTTCGCTCGCACTGCCGTCCCTCCTCATCGAGAATCCCGACTGCGTCGGCAAGTCGTATCCGGGGTTCTTCCGGGACCTCGAGACAATGCTTGTACGTGACTAGCGACTTACGCGGCGCGCTCCGGATCGGGCCGCCGCCGGAGGCCCTCCGGGCGCTTCGCGACGCGGTTGCCGCGGCGGCCTCGGGCGGGGAGACGCAGTCTCCGTTGCCCGCGTTGGGGCTCGCCGGGCTCTCCATCACGGACGGCGAAGGACGGGACGTCGTGCGCTTCGGCGTCCGGCCCGCGTCGGGCGATCCGGTGCTGAAACGGCGCCTCGACGCGGGCGGCGCGCGGTTCGAGCTCGCCCTGGCGCCCCCGGTCTCCGAAGAGGTCTCGGCGCCAATCGCCCTTCTTCTCGAGACGCTCCTCTATCGCTCGGAAGAGGAGGAGGCGCCGTCGGACTTCGCCGACGGGTGGCGGCGCGTCGGGATCGTCACGGCCGATGCGTCGATGCGGGAGGCGTACCGCCGGCTGGTCCGATTTTCTCCGCAGAACCTGACTGTCCTCGTCCTCGGTGAGTCCGGGAGCGGCAAGGAGGCGGTCGCGCGCGCCGTGCACACGCTGTCGCCGCGATGCCCCGGGCCGTTCGTGTCGGTGAACGTCTCCGCCATCCCGGCAGCGCTCCTGGAGAGCGAGCTCTTCGGCCACGCGCGCGGCGCTTTCACGGGAGCGGAGCGCGACCGCCGGGGGTTGCTCGAGGAAGCGTCCGGCGGAACGATCTTCTTCGACGAGATCGGGGATCTCGGTCCGCCTCTCCAGTCGAAGCTGCTGCGGGTTCTGCAGGAACGCGAGCTGCGGCGCGTCGGGGAGAACCGGTCCCGGGCCGTGGACATCCGGGTCGTGTCCGCGACCTCGCGCGATCTCGGGAAGGAGGTCGAGGCCGGGCGCTTCCGGGAAGATCTCTACTACCGTCTGCACGTCGCGGTCGTTGCGCTGCCGCCGCTGCGCGACCGGGGCCGGGACGCTCTTCTGCTCGCGAGGCACTACCTGGATCGATACGCGAGGGAGTTTTCGCGTGGTCCTCTCCGGCTGACTCCCGAGGCGCAGTCGCTCCTGCTCTCGCACCGCTGGCCCGGCAACGTGCGGGAGCTTCAGAACGCCCTCTGCCAGGCGGTCGCCCTCGCCGAGCCGGGGGGCGCGGTCTCCGCCGAGCTGCTCCCGGTTTCGGTCCGGCGCGACGGCCGGGCTTCTGGAAACGGCGGGGACTACCGCTCGCGCGTCGCGGCGCACCGGAGAAGGCTCGTCCGGGAAGCTCTGGAGCGGTCCGGAGGCAACCGCAGCCGCGCGGCCCGCGACCTCGGCGTGTCCCGCCAGGCGCTCCTCTACCTCATGAAGGATCTGGCGGTCGCGAGCCCCAGGTCCCGGGTCCACGGTTCGAAGTCCGTCGGGAGTCCCGCCTCAAAGTAGAGTTCGCCGCCGGATGAACGGCAACGTCCGGCGGCCGCGCGGGGGACCCCCGACATCGACGTTGCTCCTGCTCGCCGCCTGCCTGATCTGCTACGCCAACGGTCTGACCGGCGACTTCACCTACGACGACAAGGCGATCATCCGCGACGATCCGCGGATCCGCGCGCCGTCGGGAATCGCGCAGATCTTCACGACGCCGTACTTCGGCGGCGCCCGGGGGTTGGGCACGGGCTTCCGACCCATTCTCCTGACGTCGTACGCAATTCAGTGGTGGATCCACGACGGGGCGGTCGTCGGCTATCACGTCGTGAACGTTCTCCTGCACCTCCTCGTCACCCTTCTGCTCGCGCGATTCCTGCGCGAGGTCGCGGTGCCGGAGCCTGCCGCTTTCGGCGCCGCGCTCCTCTTCGCGGTTCACCCGGTGCACGTGGAAGCGGTGACGAGTCTCGTCGGGCGCGGGGAGACGCTGGCCGCCGCGTTCGTCTTCGCGTTTCTCCTCTCGGCGCTCGCGTTCCGGCGCGCGGGCCCGCGGCGGCCGCTGCTGCTCGTGAGCGCTCTTCTCTTCTACGGTCTGGGTCTCCTGACGAAGGAGAGCGCGGCGGTCGCGCCGGTCCTCGCGTTTCTCGCCTTCTGGCGGCTGGAGGAGGGGAGCGCCGTCCGCCGGATGGGGAAGGCCCTCCAGGCCGGAATCCCCCTGTATGCCGGCGCCGCGGCGGTGCTCGCGCTCGACCTGGTCTATCGGCGCTGGGTGCTCGGCGGGTATCTCAAGTCGGGGCGCTTCCGGATCTTCGAGGTGGAAAACCCTCTCGCGCGGCTCGCCCCGCTTCCCCGCGCGGCCGACGCCGCGGAGATCCTCTTCCGCTACGCCGGCCGGCTCCTGGTGCCGCTGCGCCTCTCGGCGGACGAATCCGCGTGGTCGATCCGCGCGCCCTCCGGCCTCTCCGCGGCAAGTCTCGCGGCGCTCGTCCTGCTCGCGGCGATCGTCGTCGTTACCGTCCTCCACGAACCTCGGCGTCGGGACGTCGCGTTCGGTGTCCTCCTCTTCCTGGCGGCGTTCGCGCCGACGGCGAACGTCCTCTTCCCGACCGGAACCATCTTTGCCGAGCGGCTGGCCTACCTGCCGTCGGCGGGATTCGCGCTCGCGCTCGCGGCGGGGATACTCACTCCGCCGAATGGAACCGGAGTCTCCCGGGGTCGCGCCGGGATTCTTCTCGCGATCGCGCTCGCATTCGGCGCGAGGACGGTGATGCGCAACCGGGTCTGGCAGAACGACGAAACTCTCTTCGCCGAGTCGGTGCGCACGTCTCCGGAGAGTGCGAAGTCCCGCTACAACCTGGCGTGGGTGTCGATGGAACACGGCCGGCTCGCGCCTTCCCTCGAGGAGTACGACCTCGCGACGCGCATCTACCCGAAATACTTCGACGCCTGGGCCGGGAAAGGCCTCGTCGAGCAGCGCCTGGGCTTCCTGGCCGCGGCCGAGCGCTCCTATGCGAAGTCGCTCGAGGTCAATCCTTCCTACGAGAACGGCTTCTTCCGCCTGGGATCCGTGCGGGAGCTTCGCGGCAACCTGACCGGCGCGGAGCGCGCGTACGCGCTGGGCCTGCAGAAACATCCGGCTTCGACTCCGCTCGCTTTCCACCTGGCGAAGGTCCGCTCGCAGCTCGGACGGCGGACCGCCGAAGCCGACTGGCGCCGCGCAATCGAGATCGCGCGCGGGTCGAGCCCGTTTCGCCTGGGCTTCGCGCAATGGCTGGTCGAGCAGGGAAGAATCGAGGATGCGCGCCACCAGGCGCGGGAAGTCCTGCGGCGGCGACCGGGGGAGGTCGCGGCTCTTCGCCTCCTCGCCGACACGAGCCGGGACACCGGCCGCCGCTTCGCGGAAGGCCTGGCGGCGGAAAGGGTCTTCCGGCGGACTCGCGCTCCCGCGGATCTCGAGAGGCTTCGAGCGGTTGCGGCGGAAGCCCCCGCCTACGCGGTGCGGTTCCGAACGCTCGAGCCGTCCCTCACCCGGCTCATGTCTCGTCCAGCCGGGCCTCGCGGGCGTCCCGTCGGCGGCGGCGACTCCGAACCGCGCGCTCGGCCACCCGCGGATGGCGACGGTGGTAGATCCGAAGCGCTCCCCGCACGAGGAGGTACGCGGCGAGCCCGATCAAGATCGCGAGAACGGTGGTTCCGACGATGAACGACGCGAGTCGCGGGCGGAGCGCGGGGCCCGTGAAGGCGTGCCAGAAGTCGCGATGCAGGAGACGGTCCCACGGGAGGTCGGGGACCTTCCGCCGGTCGTAACGCAGGAGAAGTCTTCCGAACGCGTACCCCGCGGCGTAAACGGGGGGCATCGTCCACGGGTTGCCCACGAACTGACCGAGAAGAGCGTCGATGCGATTCAGCCGGAAGAGAAACGCGAGGCCGATCGCGATCAGGAAGTGAACGCCCACGAAGGGGGAGAATCCGACGCCGATGCCGAGAGCGATCGCTGCCGCGACGCGCTCCGGCGGCTCCTCCCGGCCGAGGAGGTCGGCGAGCAGGACCTTCAACCTTCTCCCGAGCTTCAACCGGTGCTGGCGGCGGCGGCGGAACGCCCGCGGGACCTGCCACCTCATCGCGCGGCGCCGAAGTGATCGAAGCCGAGATCGTCAATCGGCCGGAGGCTCCGGGCGCCCTCGTAGAACGCCCCTTCGCCCGGCTCGATCCGGCCCACGCGTCGGACCGACGTCCCCCACTCCGCGGGAGGATCGGCGAAGCGACCCGCGCGGGCCGCCGGAGTCGTGAAGAGCAGCTCGTAGTCGTCCCCGCCGCCGAGCGCCAGGTCGATCGGGTCGCGCCCGGCGAGCTCCGCGAACGCCGTGAGAGCCGGCGAGAGAGGCAGGTTCTCGCCCTCGAGGACGAGCCGCACTCCGGATGCGCGCGCCAGCCGCCCGGCGTCCACGCCGAGGCCGTCGGAAACGTCGATCGCCGCGGTCGTCAGCCCTTCCCGCGCGAGCGCCCGGCCGAGCGGCAGCCGAGGCTCGGGATCGCGGTACGCCGCGAGGAGCCGGGTTTCGTCCGGCACGGCCAGCTCCCCGGGCGTCCAGGCGGTGCCCGCGGCCGTACGGTCGCCGCCGGCGCGCGCCCGGGCCACGGCGAGTCCCGCCGCCGCCTCTCCCGGCCATCCCGAAAGGAACACGACGTCGCCGGGCCGCGCGCCCGCCCGGCGGACCACCTCGCGGCCGCACGGACGACCCCACACCGCAACGCTCAAAAATATCTCCGTCGCCCGCGACAGGTCTCCGCCAACGAGCGACGCGCCGAACTCCTCGCCGCGCCGGGCCGCCGACAGCGCGAGAGCGAGCGGCATCTCTTCTCCGGCCGATTCGGGAAATCCGATCGTCAGCAGGAAGAAGTCGGGCCACGCGCCCATCGCCGCCAGATCCGAAAGCCCGACCGAGACGGCGCGGCGGCCCAGGCGGCCCGCGTCCTCGTCCGGGAGAAAGTCGACGCTCTCGACGAGCGTGTCCGTCGTCACGACGAGCGGCCCTGCGGGAGAGTGCACGACGGCCCCGTCGTCGCCGGGTCCGACGATGACCCCGTCCCGGGCGGAGAGCCCGTCGCGAAGTCGCTCGACGAAGCGGTCCTCGGCTCTCATCCGGCCGGATTATTGAACGAGTCGGCAAGCGCCGTTCGGAAGCCTTCGCGGGGAGGTCTGGCGACCGCTCCCGTCTCGCGTCTACCGGCTACCGCCTACCGTCCTCGGCCCTCGCCCCCGGCGCCGCCGGACGCTCGCCCGACTGCACCGGGATCTCACGCCCCTCGGGCGCGGGCGGCGGCGCCAACCGCTCCGCTTCCGGCTCGACGGGTTCGGGCCCGGCCGGCAGGAGCGCGATCTCCAGGACCTCCTCCACGTTCTCGACGTACCGGAACGTGATTCCGTGCAGGATGCGCGGACCGATCTGGATGACGTCGCGCCGGTTCAATTTCGGAAGAATGACCGTGGTGAACTTCGCCTGCCGCGCCGCGAGAACTTTCTCCTTCACGCCTCCGATGGGGAGGACTTCGCCGCGCAGCGTGATCTCTCCGGTCATCGCGACGTCACGCTTGACCTTGCGGTGCGTGAACGCGGAGATCATGGCAGCCGCCATCGTGATTCCCGCGGAGGGACCGTCCTTCGGGATCGAGCCTTCCGGGACGTGGACGTGGACGTCGTGCGTCTCGAAGAAATCGGCGGGGATTCCGAGGTCGCCCCCGTGGGCGCGGGCGTAGGACATCGCCGCCTGAGCCGACTCTTTCATCACGTCGCCGAGCTGTCCCGTGAGCCGCAAGCCGCCCTTGCCGCGAACCGCCAGCGCTTCGACGAACAGGATGTCGCCGCCGACCGAGGTCCAGGCGAGGCCGGTCGCGACGCCGACCTGGTCCCTCTTCAGGAGCTCGTCGGAGAAGTGCTTTACGGCGCCGAGCATCTTCTCGACCGTGACGGCGGTGATGCGATATCGGCGCGACTTTCCCCGGGCCACGGTCACGGCGACCTTGCGGCAGATCGCGCCTATCTCTCGTTCGAGGTTGCGGAGGCCCGCCTCGCGCGTGTACGCCTCGATGATCTTCCGGATTCCGCCGTCCGTGAACTCGACGTTGGCCTCGCTGATGCCGTTCTCCTCCATCTGCTTCGGGATCAGGTGACGACGGGCGATCGCGAGCTTCTCCTCGACCGTGTACCCCGACAGGCGGATGACCTCCATGCGGTCCAGGAACGCGGGCTGGATCGGATCGAGGATGTTCGCCGTCGCGATGAAGAGCACCTGCGAAAGGTCGTACGTGACGTTCAGGTAGTGGTCCCGGAAGGAGAAGTTCTGCTCCGGATCGAGGACTTCGAGGAGGGCCGAGCTCGGATCGCCCCGGTAGTCCGAGCCGATCTTGTCGATCTCGTCGAGCATGAAGACCGGGTTGGACGTGCCGGCCTGGTGGATCCCCTGGATGATGCGTCCGGGCATCGCGCCCACGTAGGTCCGGCGATGGCCGCGGATCTCGGCCTCGTCCCTCACGCCTCCGAGAGACAGCCGAACGAATTTCCGATCGAGCGCGCGGGCGATGGAACGGCCGAGCGACGTTTTGCCGACGCCGGGAGGCCCCACGAAGCAGAGGATCGGTCCCTTGAGGGTCTTTTTCAGGGCGTGGACCGCGAGGAATTCGAGGATGCGCTCCTTGACCTTCTCGATATCGTAGTGATCCTCGTCGAGGATGGCCCGGGCGCGATCGAGGTCCCCGGCATCTTCCGAGAACGTGGCCCAGGGCAGCCCGGTCATCCAGTCGAGGTACGTACGGATGATTGCGGTCTCGGCGGAGTCGGGATGGCTTCTCTCGAGGCGCTTGATCTGCTTGTCGATCTCGGCGGCCGCCTCCGGGGTGATCTTCTTCGCCGTGACGATCTTCCGGTAGTTCTCGAGCTCCTCGGACAGTTCCTCGCCCTCGCCGAGCTCCTGCTGGATGGCGCGGAGCTGCTGCCGGAGGTAGTACTCGCGCTGCGACCGGTCCATCTCCCCGCGCGCCTGGGTCGAGATTTCCTGCTGCATCGAAAGAACCGTGATCTCACGCGCGAGGTTTTCGTTGACGAGCTTCAAGCGCTCGACCGGGTCCGTGCTCTCCAGGATGCGCTGGGCGTCCTCCAGCTTCAGGTCGAGGTTGGACGCCGCGAGGTCCGCCAGCCGCGCGGGGTCGGAGAGGTTCGCCGCGATCACCATCACTTCGGGCGAAATGGTCTTGCCGAGCGAGACGGATTTCTCCAGGTTCTGCTTGACGCTCCGCACCAGAGCCTCCTGCTCCGGCGGCAGCTCCTTTTCCGGTGCGGTCTCATCGAGCCGGGTGATCTTCACCTTCAGGTAGGGCTCCTCGGAGAGCACCGAGTCGATGCGGGCCCGGGTGACCCCCTGGACGAGCAGGCGCGTGCGACCGTCCGGAAGCTTCAGCATCCGCATGATCGCGGCGACAGTCCCGACGGGGTAGAGGTCGGCCTGCGTCGGCGTCTCGGTCTGCGCGCTCCGCTGCGCGACCAGCATGATGATCCGCTGCTCGGCGAGCGCTGCGTCGACGGCGTTGATCGACCTCTCCCGCGAGACGGAGAGCGGCAGGATGATGTAAGGAAAAACGACCACGTCTTTCAAGGGAAGGACCGGAAGGATGTCCGGGATCGGAAGGTCGGTTTCCCTCTCCGCCACGATCTCCTTTTCTTCGAGCTCCACCAGCTTGTCCGCCACTACGGAATCTCCTCTTCGGCCTTCACCGGCACCTCGACCTCTTTTTCCCGGAGGTCCGGGACGCGCGGGAGAATGATCTCCAGCAGGCCCCGCGAGAGCCTCGTTTTCGCCTGACGGGAGTTGACCGGCCGCGGAAGTGGGACGGATTTCAGGAAGGATCCGAAGTAACGCTCCATGCAGTAGAAGCGAACTCCCTCCCGAGCCCGGGTCTTGCCCCGTTTCGTTCCCCGCACCGTCATCACCCGCCCGCGGATCGTGACCTTCAGGTCCGCCGCCTCCACGCCCGGAAGCTCGAACAATATGCGGATCTTCTCGCCGTCGTCGACGATGTCCACGCTCGGATCCCACGACGATGCGGGAGCGACCACCGGATTGTTGCTTTCGACGAAGAGGGAGAAGAGCCGATTCACCTCCCGCTGGAGGCGCGACAGCTCCACCATCGGCCCGAAGAACTTGAGGCGTCTCACGGTCCGCTCACGGCGTGGCCTTGGCGTCCGCGCGGCCGAGAAGGTTCTTGAGCTCGAGGAGGAATTCGTCCACGTCCTCGAACTTCCGATAGACCGACGCGAAGCGGACGTAGGCGACCTTGTCGAGGTCGCGGAGGTGGTCCATGACGCGCGCGCCGATGTCGCTCGTGGACATCTCGCGTTCTTCGGTGTCGTGGAGGAGGGTTTCGAGACCTTCGACGATCGCATCGAGCTGGGCGGGGGCTACCGGCCGCTTCTCGCAAGCCTTCACGAGCCCCGCGCGGAGCTTCTTCCGATCGAAGCTTTCCCGGCGGCCGTCCTTCTTGACGACCATGTAAGGAATTTCCTCGATCGTTTCATAGGACGTGAAACGGCGACCGCAGGATTCGCATTCCCTGCGGCGGCGGATCACCTCGCCCTCGCGGCTCTCCCGGGAGTCGACGACCCGATCGTCCACCGCGCCGCAGAAGGGGCACTTCATAGGCTCCCCATTATCGGTGAAACACGGGACACGGGACACGGGACACGGGACACGGGACACGGAAGAGCTACGTCTCGGGCTGGGGGAACTCCTCCTCCTTCGGGGCCCGCATCCGCGAGAGTGCGAAGAGCGTGATCCCGATGATCGTGATCGGCACGAACGAGATGGCGTGGGCGAGGAGGGCCACTCCCGACGCGGTGTCCCGGGCAACGCCGTACACGTCCGTCAGCGCCAGCTGCACCGCGACGTGGTACGAGCCGAGTCCGCCTGGCGTCGGGAACATGAGGCCGAGCACGGCGGCGGCCGTCACGACGAAGCTCGAGGAGAAGGGCAGGTCCAGGTGAAAAGCCCGGATCACCGAATAGATCTGGACGTTGATGACGAGCCACATCACGAGAGAGCCCGCGGTCACGAGCAGGAGCAGCCGCGGGCTCCGGAGAGAGGCGAAGCCGTCCACGAACGTCTCGGCAAACGAGCGCGCCCGGGGCTGAAACCTCTCCGGAAGGCGCCGCCACAGCTTCTGCAGGAACCGTTCGGTGGCCGTCCGGCGGAACACCGCGAAAAGAACCGCGGCGACGAGAACGAGAAGAAGGGCCGCGGGGACGAGAAGCTTCCCGAACCCGCGCGAGTTCGGCAGTCCCCTCGCCGCCGCGATCAGGAAATAGAAAACCACGGAGGCGCCGTCGAAGACACGTTCGAGCAGCACCGAGGCGAGGAGGGGAGAAAACGGCAGCTTCCGGGACCGCGCGAGCATCGCGGGACGAAGCACCTCCCCGACCTTGCCCGGGAGGTTGTTCGCGGCGAATCCGAAGGCGGTCGCGACGAAGGCGGGGTAGAAAGGGACGGCGGCGACCGGACGCAGGAGCCAGGTCCACCGGAGAGCCCGGAGGCAGAACGTGGTGATCCCCATCGCGACGCTCGCCAGCAGCCAGCCGGAGTCGGCCGACGCGATCTGCCGCCCGATCTCGCGAAGCGCGAGTCCCCGAAGGAAGAAGGCCGCGAGCACCGCCGTGACGACGAGAGAGACGACGATCTGGACCGTTCGCGACCGCAGGACCCCCTTCACCCGCGGCCGCCGGGCCCGCGAAAGGCGCCCGGGTCCCTCCGAATTTCTCTCACTTTGAACGCTGCCCCCTCCGATGCTTTTAGCATCCGCCGGGGCGAATCCGCCGAAAAAAATGAGGCGAAGTTCCGACGGAGCTTGACTTTCCGCCGCAATTTACTCATTCTTTTCTTAAATTTTCGGGAGGAAAAGCATGCTTAGGAAGTCGCCCGGCCTTCTGGCACTTCTCGTCGCTGGGGTCTGGCTGTTCGCGGCGCGCGAAGTCTGCGCGCAGCCGATCGGAGTGATCGACCAGCCGACCTCGGGTCAGAGGGTGTCGGGCGTCGTCAAGGTGTCGGGTTGGGTTCTCGACTTCAACCAGCTCGACAAGGTCGAGCTCTTAGTCGACGGCGCATTCGCCAACCGCGCCGACACGAACCTGCCGCGGGCGGACGTCCTCGAGATCTTTCCGACCTATGCGAACAGCGCGACGCCCAACCCCGGATTCGTCTCGTCGTTCCTGGCGAGCCGCTTCGCCAACGGGCCCCACGCGATCAGCGTCCGGGTGACCGAATCGAGCCAGGCGACCTTCATCATCGGTCCCTTCACCGTCATCGTCGACAACACCGTCAACCAGGCGCCGTTCGGCTTCATCGACATCCCCGGGCCCGCCGGCGTCGAAGGAACCGACGGGCCGCTCCCGGTCTCCGGCTGGGCCCTCGACGACGAGGACGTCGACCACATCGACTTCCTCATGGACGGACAGATCGTCGCCGGCGCCGTGGGGCGCGGCTTGCCGTCGACCGCAATCTACGGGACGACGCGTCCCGACGTCCAGGCTGCGTTTCCCGACGTTCCCAACTCGCTCTACAGCGGTTTTCAGGCGAACGTGGACACGTCCAAGCTCATCAACGGCGTGCACCAGCTCTCGGTCCGCGTGACCGACAACGAGGGCGCGTCGCGGCAGATCGGGACCCGGACGATCCAGGTCATCAACAACGGGAGCAACCTCGCCCCGTTCGGCCAGATCGACTTCCCCCTCGATAAGTCCTCCTTCTTCTGCACGACGATCGACGTCGGCATTCCCTCGCCCTGCACTCCCGACGTTTGTGGCTTCGTGCTGTCGAACGTGGTCGCGGGGTGGGCGCTCGACGTCGGCGCGCGCCTCGACAAGGGCCAGGTTTCCTTCGTCGAGCTGCTCATCGACGGCGCGATCATCGCGAACACCCGCACCGACTGTGTCCAGGTCGGCAGGGCGCTGGTCAACTGCTACGGGATCAACCGGCCCGACGTCGCCCGCAACTACTCCGGGTACGTCAACGCCGACAATGCGGGATTTCTGTTCAATTTCGGCCTGATCACCAGCAGCGTCGACTCCTCGGGGCTCATCGCGATCACGCGGCCCACCGCGGATTCTCAGATTTTCGACGTCGTCGGCTTCATCCGCCCCGGCAAGCACACGGTGGCCGTGCGCGTAGGTGACGAGGAGGAGACGGTGACGCAGCTCGGCGCGATGTCCGTCGAAGTCCTTTGCGATCCGCAAGGGGCGGACTTCCCGGCCTTCGGGTACATCGACACGCCGTCGGACTACCAGTTCATCAACGGTATCTTCAACGTGTTCGGCTGGGCCTTCGACTTCAACGGAGTGCAGCGGATCGAGGTGGACGTGGACGGCCAGGTCGTCGGCAACGCCACCTTCGGGCTGTCGCGCCCGGACGTGCCCAGAAACGACCCGAGAGCTCCGTCGAACAACCTCGGATTCTCGTTCCTGCTGGACACGACGCGCCTGTCGGACTCGGAGCACGACCTGGTCATCTACGTCGTGGACAACCAGTTCGGGGTCCCGGGGCGGACCGAGATCGGCCGCCGCAAGTTCGTGGTCAACAACAACGTCCTGACGCACAGATAGGACGTCGCGCTCGCTGGCTCGGGATCCTGCTCCCGCACCAGCGAGCGGCTCGCCGAGCCGACTCCTCGCGCCGCGAGCCTAAGAACTGACTTCTAGTTCTTGGCGGCCCGGGCCGGGTTCTTCTTCTTGGGAAGCGAGGCGATCCGCTCCGCCTCGCCGAAGAGGGTCAACGCCTTCTGCACCTGGGCGTCGCCGGTCTCCCGGACTCCCCAGCCCGCCTCGAGCCCGTACTTCGCGTTGACGAGCTCGACGCGGATGGCGAGATCCACGAGGTCGTGGTTGGGGTCGTCGTTCCAGGTCTTGCGAAGCTCGTCGGCCGTCGAAAACTTCGCGGCTTCCGCGAACTTGAAGAACTCGTCGCGCATGGCGGGCGTGACCGCCACGTCGCGGGAAACGTCCGGGTGCTTGACCAGCCAGTTGACCGCGAAGTTGAAGGGCAGGTTGCGGGCGAGCAGCTGGGTCAGCAGCTTGGAGTCCCGATTGTTCTTCACCACCACGTCGGGCGTGATGCCGCCGGCCGCGTAAACCACGCGCCCCGCATCGGTATAGAAGACCTCCCCCTCTTTCCGGGGAGGCTCGGTCGTCGTCGTCGTGTCGGCGCCGGTGCCGTCGTGGTCGTCCGGGTTCACGTAGGCCAGCAGGTCGCTGTAATCCCTCTGGATCCAGCGTCCCGACGGCGTGTAGTACTTCGCGGTCGTCAGGGCGAGGCCCGCCCCGTAGGGGAGCGTGTAGACGCTCTGGACGAGACCCTTGCCCCACGTGCGCTGGCCGACGATCAAGCCGCGGTCGTGGTCCTGGATGGCGCCGGCCACGATCTCCGAGGCGGAGGCCGAGCCGCGGCTGACGAGCACGACGAGCGGCTGGTCGAAGTGCAGGCCATCGCCCGGAGCGCCGTAGTCCTGGGCGGAGGAGCTGGTTCGGCCCCGCGTGTAGACGATCTTCGATCCCCGCTCCAGGAAGACGTCCGCGACGTCGACCGACTGGTCCAGGACGCCTCCGGGATTCCCCCGCAGGTCGAGCAGGAGCTTCTTCATGCCCTGCTTCTGGAGCCGCTCGATCGCGGCCTTCAGCTCGCGGCTCGAGGTGTGCGTGAAGTCGGCGAGGAGGAGGTAGCCCACCTCGGGCGTCATCATGAAGGCGTACCGGACGGAGAAGGTCGGGATTTCCGCCCGCGTGATCGTCATGCGGAGCGGCTCGTCGATCCCGGCCCGCCGGATCGTGATCGTGACCTGGCTGCCCTTGGGACCGCG
Organism: Acidobacteriota bacterium; assembly: GCA_038327245.1. GTDB lineage: Bacteria > Acidobacteriota > Thermoanaerobaculia > UBA5066 > Gp7-AA6 > Gp7-AA6. Next base: position 6,214 of record JBBQKV010000034.1, on the reverse strand, counting down.
CAGCTTGCGGACGACGTCATCTGTAGTCACGTCTTCCTTGATTTCCTCGTTCTCGATGTGCGTGATGATGTCGCCGGCGCGGATGCCCAGCTTGAAGGCGGGCGTACCCTCCATCGGGGCGATGACCGTGATCCGGCCCATCCGCTTCTGGATCTGGATTCCCAGCCCGAAGAACGACCCCTGCTGCTTTTCGCGCATCGCCGAAAAGTCCTCGGGCTCCAGGAACGCGGTGTGCGGGTCGAGCCGCGACAGCATCCCGTGGATCGACGCGTAGACGAACTGCTCCGGCGCGACCGGCTGGGGAGACCACTCCGACAGCGTCGTCAGGATGTCGGCGTATTCGTCGAGGGGCGGGCTCTCGCGCTCCGGAGAGGCGAAGAGGAACGTCGCGAACGCGCCCCCGGCCAGCGTCGAGGCGGCGATGAGCGCAAATGCGGCAAAAAGACGGGATCTGCTCGGACTCACTCGGTTCCTCCTGGAGCGGCCATTGTGACATGGCGGCGAGGCTCGGGGCCCCGGTTTGAAAATTTTCGTCCGCCGTCCGCGGAGCGGACGCCGCGGACCTGTATACAATCGCTCACGGAGTAGCCAAACATGTTCGGCCCCATCGGAATGCCCGAGTTGATCCTGATTTTTCTGGTCGCCCTCCTCGTGTTCGGCCCGAGGAAGCTGCCAGAGCTGGGCCGGTCGCTCGGGAAGGGGATCGCGGAGTTCAAACGCGCCTCGGACGACCTGAAACGGACGATCGAGGACGAGATCGAGCAGGGCAAGCACCAGGTCTCGGCGGTGCGGGACGAGGTCGCCTCCCTGCACCGCCAGGCGGGCGAGCTGCGCCACACGGTGGCCTCGACCGTCGGGTCGGCCCCGGCTCCGCCCGCGGAGGCGGTCAATGCCGCCCCCGACGCCGCCGCCCCGCTCCCCGGGCCGATCCAGCCGTCTTGAACGTCCCCGCGCGCGCGGGGAGGATCTGGTCGTGAAGCTCGCCGGTACGCCTCCACCGGAGCCCGACCGGGCTCTGTCCGACGGCCGGCTCCGCGACGACAGCGAGGAGCTTCCCCGGATGGGGTTCTTCGAGCACCTCGAGGAGTTCCGGCGCCGCCTGATCGTCTCGTTGATCGCCCTCGCGGCCGCGGTTGGGATCGCCTGGTCGAAGGCTCCCGAGCTCTTCGAGCTGCTGGCCCGGCCGGTCCGCCACTTCCTCCCGCCCGGGCAGAACCTCGCCTACACGACGCTGGCCGAGCCGTTCCTCCTCTACTTCCGGGTGGCTCTTCTCGGCGGGCTGATCGTCGCCTCGCCTGTCATCCTGTGGCAGCTCTGGCTCTTCATCGCGCCCGCGCTCTACCGGCGGGAGAAGCGCTTTGCCATCCCGTTTCTCCTCGCGAGCGTCTTCTTCTTCCTGTCCGGCTGCGCGTTCGGTTACTTCGAGGCGTTCCCGGTCGTGGTCGGATTCCTCGTGGGGATGGGGACCCAGTTCAACGCGGTCATCACCATCAACGAGTACCTCTCGACCGCGAGCAAGATCATCCTGGGTCTCGGACTCTGCTTCGAGCTGCCGATCGTCATCTTCTTCCTCACCCGGATGGGGGTCGTGTCCGAACGATGGCTGCTCCGGAAGTTCAAGTACGCGGTGCTCGTCGTCTTCATCATCGCGGCGGTCATCACCCCGACGCCCGACGTGGCGACGCAGACCATTTTCGCGGTCCCGATGCTGGTGCTCTACCTGCTGGGAATCGCGATCTCCTGGATCTTCCGGAGGCGCGAGAAGCCCTCAGCGAGCGCGGGGGGCTGAGCCGGTCCGGCGGTTTCTCGCGAGGACCGCTTCGACGAACTCCCGCACCGCGCCCCGTCCGCCCGCGCTCTTCAGGACGACCTGCGCGGCCCTCCGCGCGGGAGCCGCCGCGTCCGCCGGACAGGCGGAGAAGCCGGCCGCCGCGAGCAGCGGCACGTCGGGCTCGTCGTCTCCCAGCGCGGCCGTCTCGGCGGGATCGAGCGACAGGCGGCGGCAGACCTGCCGGTACAGTTTTTCCTTGTCGCCGGTTCCCTGATAGCAGTGCTCGACCCCGAGATCGCGTGCGCGGCGTAAGGTAGCGCCGGACTCGCGTCCCGAGATCCAGACGACGGTCAGGCCCGCGGCGATCGCCATCTTGATCCCATGGCCGTCCTTCACATCGAAGACCTTCATCTCGCGGCCCCGGTCGTCCAGGTAGAGGCGGCCGTCGGTCAGGACGCCGTCGACGTCGAAAAAGAGGGCGCGGATCGACGGCGAGAGCTGGCTCGACCGTTTCAAGCGACGCCCGCGGAGAGCAGGTCGTGCAGGTGAATGGCCCCGGTCAGGCGCCCGTCGGCGTCCAGCACGAAGAGGGACGTGATCTTCGCCTGCTGCATCCGCTGGAGCGCGGCGGACGCAAACTCCTCGCCGAGCGCGGTTTTCGGGCCCGCGTGGGAGCAATCGCCGGCGGTTCCCGTCAAGAGGGTCGGATCCTTCTCGAGGAGCCGCCGGAGGTCTCCGTCGGAGATGACGCCGGCGAGCTCTCTGCGGCCGTTGACGACGGCGGTGACGCCCATCATCTTGCGCGACATTTCGTGGATCGCCTCGGTCATCGGCGTTTCGCGGGTGACGACGGGAATCCGATCGCCGGTGCGCATCAGGTCGCGCACCTTCAGGAAGCGGCGGCCGAGCCGTCCGCCGGGATGAAGGGCCGCGAAGTCTTCCTCGCGAAAGCCGCGCTTCTCGGAGATGGCCATCGCGAGGGCGTCTCCCATCGCGAGCATCGCCGTCGTGGAGGCGGTCGGCGCGAGGTTCAGCGGACACGCCTCCTGCGGGATCGCCACCGAGATGACGAGGTCCGCGGCGCGGCCGACGGGGGAGCCGGGCTCGCCGGTCATTGCGACCGTTCGGAGGGACCGCTCCCGCGCGAACTCCAGCAGGCGCAGGACCTCCGGCGTCTCCCCCGAAAACGAGAGCGCGAGGACCGTGTCCCCGGACACCAGCATCCCGAGGTCCCCGTGGCTCGCCTCCGCGGCGTGGAGGAAGTAAGCGGGCGTTCCGGTCGAGGAAAGCGTGGCCGCGATCTTCTGGCCGATCAGGCCGGACTTGCCGAGGCCCGTCACGCAGAGCCGGCCCGCCGAGGAGACGATCTCCTCGACGGCGCGCTCGAACTCGGGGCCGAGGTTGCCGATCTGCTCCCGGACCGAGTCCGCCTCGATCTGGAGAACCTTCCGCGCGGCCTCGAGGATCATCCGCAAATCTTAGCGTTCGCGGGTACCCGGGCGATAACCGGACGCCTGCTTCTGACGTATAAAGCCGGTCGAACCGACGGAAAAAAGGGCATTCCTCCGGAAAAGGAGAAATTCGTGAACCTTCGCAAGAGTCTCTCGATCCTCGCCATCGCCCTCTCCGTCCTCGGCGCCGCTCCCGCGAAGCGCCCGGCGACGGCCCCGCGCCCGGCCGCGCCAGCGGCGCTCCCGAAGGTGGAGTTCGAGAAGTACGTGCTGCCGAACGGCCTCCAGGTGATCCTGCACGTGGACCGGAAGCTGCCGATCGTCCACGTGAACCAGTGGTTTCACGTCGGATCCAAGAACGAGAGGACGGGGCGGACGGGCTTTGCCCACCTCTTCGAGCACATGATGTTCCAGGGCTCGAAGAACGCCTCGAAGGACTACTTCGTGTACGCCGAGAAGGCCGGGGCCAACCTCGCGGAGGGGGGCGTCAACGGCACGACGAACAACGACCGGACCAACTACTTCGCCACCGTTCCCTCCGGAAACCTGGAGGACGTCCTCTGGCTCGAGTCGGACCGGCTCGCCACTCTCGCGGACGCGCTGACGAAGGAGAAGCTCGACAACCAACGAGACGTGGTCAAAAACGAGCGGCGCCAGGGACTCGAGAACACCCCGTACGGCCGCTGGTTCAAGCTCGTCACGGAGAACATTCACCCGGCCGGCCACCCGTACTCGTGGACCGTCATCGGGAGTCACGAAGATCTAACCGCGGCGAGCCTGGAAGACGTCAAGGACTTCTTCCGGACCTACTACACGCCCAACAACCTCTCGCTCGTCATCGCCGGAGACTTCGATCCCGCGGAGGCGAAGCGCCTCGTCGAGAAATATTTCGGAGGCATACCCGCCGGACCGCCGCTCGACCGCCCGACGCTGTGGATCCCGACGCTCGAGAGTGAAAAAATTATCGAAGCCACCGATCGAGTCCCGCAGGACCGGACCTACATGTCGTGGCCCTCGCCCCAGGTCTTCGGACCGGGCGACGCGGAGCTCGACCTGACTTCTCTCATCCTGACCGACGGCCTCTCCGCGCGCCTGAACAAGGTGCTCGTCTACGACAAGCAGCTCTGCACGGCCGTTCAGTCGTTCCAGAACTCCGCCGAGATCTCGGGCTGGTTCGCCGTCATCCTCACCGCGCGGCCCGGCGCCTCGCTGGCGGCGATCGAGGGGATCGTGACCGACGAGATCGCCCGCCTCGCGAAGAACGGGCCGACGCCGGCGGAGCTCGCCCGGGCCAAGACGAAGCAGCAGTACGCGTTCGTGTCGGGGCTGGAGCGGATCGGCGGCTTCGGCGGAAAGGCCGACCTCCTCAACCGCTACAACACCTACCTGGGCGATCCGGGCAAGCTGGAATACGACGTTGCCCGTTACGACAAGGTGACCATGGCGGACGTCCGGCAGACCGTCGACCGCTGGCTGAACACGCGCAACCGCCTTCTCGTCCGATTCCACCCGGAGCAGTCGAGCCGGGCATCGACGGCGGCGTTCGATCGCGCGAAGGAGCCTTCGCTCGGCGCCGACCGTCCCTTCCACGCGCCGGACGTTCAGACCGCGAAGCTCGAGAACGGCCTGGAGGTCTTCGTCGTCGAAAGGTCCGACCTCCCCAAGGTCGCGGTGACGCTCGCGACGAGGGCGGGCAGCGGCGCGGATCCGGCCGGAAAAGGGGGCACGGCGCACCTGGCCGTCACGACGATCGACATGGGGACGAAAACCCGGAAAGCGCTGGACATCGAGGACGCATTCGGCGACCTCGGGACTTCTCTCGGGGGAGTCGCCGGCCGCGAAGCGACGCAGCTCTCGTTCGAGGTCCTGAAGCGCAACCTGACTCCGGCGATGACGATCTTCTCGGACGTCGTGCGCAACCCGGTCTATCCCGCGGCGGAGATCGATCGCGAGAAGAAGCGCCATCTCGACGCGCTCTCGCAACAGTCCAAGAACGCGAACGCGGTGGCCGCGCGGGTTCGCGCGATCCTCGCCTTCGGACCGGACCACCCGTACGGCCGCCCGGTGCAGGGCCTCCCGTCGACCGTGGAGAAGATCTCCCGCGAGGACCTCGCGCAGTTCCACGATACGTGGTGGAAGCCGGGCAACTCGGCGCTCGTCTTCGTCGGAGACGTGAAGCTCGACGAGGCGGTCGCGCTGGCGCGCCGGGAGTTCGGGAGCTGGTCGGGGGCCGCGACGCCCTCGATTCCGATTCCGCCCCCCGCTCCGGCCGCCGCCGGGAAGCTCTACATCGTGGACCGGCAGGACGCCGCGCAGACCGTCATCTCCCAGTTTCTTCCGGCGCCCGCCCGCCAGACCCCGGACTACTACTCGCTGCGGCTGGCCGACTCGGTCTGGGGGGGCGGCGGCTTCGGCACGCGTCTGAATCTCAATCTTCGCGAGGACAAGGGCTACTCGTACGGGGTCTTCTCGAACCTCGCCCTCTATCGCGAGGGCGGCCTGTGGAACGCGGGCGGCGGGGTCCAGACCAACAAGACGAAGGAATCGCTGGTCGAGTTCGACAAGGAGCTGAAGGCGCTGGCCGGCGCGCAGCCGATCACCGAGGCCGAATTCGAGGACGCGAAGGTCAAGCGCGTGCGCGGTTACGCGCAGCAGTTCGAGTCGCTGGGGCGAATCGCGCAGCAGGTCGCGGACCTGTGGGCTCTCGGCCTGCCGATGGCAGAGCTCCAGAGGGAGAGCGAGGAGACCCAGAAGGTGACGCTCGAGGCGGCTCGGGCCGCCGCCCAGAAGTACGCGGTGCCCGGCCGCGCGACGGTCGTGCTCGTCGGAGACCGTTCGAAGATCGAGGCCGGAATTCGCGAGACGAAGCTCGGTGACGTCGTGATCCTCGACGCGGAGGGCCGGCCCGTCAACCGCTGACGATCGGCTACTTCGGGCTCGGGGAAGGGCAGGGCGCCTTCGAAACGATCCGGAAGCGGACCGGTTTGGAGAG
>JBBQKV010000033.1:0-23886 GCA_038327245.1 Acidobacteriota bacterium | reverse complement strand
ATACATGGCCCCCGAGCAGGTGCGGGGGAAGCCGGCGGACGCGCGGAGCGACATCTTCGCGTTCGGCGCGATCCTCTACGAGATGCTGTCGGGCAAGAGGGCGTTCCATGGCGACTCTGCGGCCGACACGATGATGGCGATTTTGCGGGAGGACCCGCCGGACCTTTCGGTGACGAATCAGAACGTCTCCCCGGGCCTGGAGCGGATCCTGCGGCACTGCCTGGAGAAGAACCCGGAGCAGAGGTTCCAGTCCGCGCGCGACCTCGCGTTCGACGTGGAGGCATTGTCCGGTCTGTCGGCGCCGACGACGAGGGTTGCCGCGATTCCGCGAGCTCGCCCGAATCGCGTTCTCCTCGCGGCCGCGGCGATCCTTCTCGCCGCTCTCGCCGCTGCGGTTTCCTACTTCGTCGGCCGGCGCGCGGGGACGCAGGTAGCAAAACCGTCTCGGACGTTCCAGCCGCTTTCGTTCGCGCAGGAGGCGATCTTCAACGCGCGGTTCGCTCCCGACGGAAAGACGCTCGTTTACAGCGCGGCGCGCAAGGGGAACACACCGGAGATCATCTCGGTCCGCCCCGACTTTCCGGGCGGCAAGCCCGCCGGGCTCGCCGGCGTGCAACTGCTTTCGGTGTCCTCACGCGGAGAGCTGGCGGTTCTGACGCGGGTCCGCTACGTCGGACACTCCTTTTTCGAGGGAACGCTCGGCCGGATGCCGCTCGAGGGCGGCGCACCTCGCGAGGTGCTCGCCGGCGTGCGCGAGGCGGACTGGTCCCCGGACGGCAACGACCTCGCCATCATCCGCGACGTCAACGGGAAGGACCGCCTGGAGTTTCCGGTCGGCAAGGTCCTCGCGGAAGCGGGAGGGTACCTCTCGAACCCGCGATTTTCTCGCGACGGCAAGCGGGTCGCGTTCTTCGAGCATCCGACCAAGTACGACGATCGCGGCCTGGTCGCCGTCGTGGATCTCGCCGGCAAGAAGACCGTTCTCTCCGAGGGCTGGTGGGGAGAAGAAGGCCTCGCCTGGTCGGCGGACGGCACCGAGGTGCTCTTCTCCGCGGGAAACGCCTACAACAACTTCAAGGTCTATTCGGTGACGCTCGACGGGCGACGGCGCATCGCGGCCGAGAGCGCCGGCGGATTGACGATCCTGGACGTCGCTCCCGATGGTCGATGGATCGCTTCCCGGGACGACTTCTTCCGCGAAATGCTGGTGCAAGCGCCCGGGGAGACCGCGGAGCGGGATCTCGCGTGGCTCGACCTCTCCGCGGCGCGGTCGCTCTCGTTCGACGGAAAGATGCTGTTGTTTTCCGAGGAAAGCGGGAGCGTCGGCGTCAATTACGCGGTGTGCCTCCGGGGTACCGACGGGTCGCCGGTGGTGCGGCTCGGCGAAGGGGAGGCGCAGGATCTCTCGCGAGACGGAAAGTGGGCCCTCGCGGTCGTGCCGACTACTCCCCAGCAACTCGTGCTCTATCCCACGGGCGCCGGCGAGCCCCGCAGGCTCGAGCGGGGTGGCGTCCTCGGCTACGATTCCGCGAGGTTCTTCCCGGACGGAAAGCGGGTGCTCGCGTGTGGACACGAGGCGGGGCGTGCGGTCCGGTGCTATCAGCAATCGGTCGAAGGGGGCCTCCCCCGCCCGGTGACTCCGGACGGTGCGACTCAGGGTGAAGTCTCGCCCGACGGACGGACGGTCGTCGCGATGACGACCGGAGGGCTGCGCGTCTATCCCATGGACGGCGGAAGCTCGACTGCGGTCCCGGGAACGAGCGTCGACGAACACCTGATGGGATGGGATAGTGACGGGACGGTTCTCGTCATTCGAAGCTCCGAGATTCCCGCGACGGTCGAGCGGGTGGACGTGAGAACCGGAAAACGGGAGGTCGTCCGCAAAGTCGGAGCTCCAGATCCGACAGGTGTTCTGAACGTGCGCGAAGTCGTTCTTTCCGAAGATGGACGGGCACACGCCTACACGTTCCGGCGAATGATCTCCCACCTCTTCCTGGTGGAAGGAGCGAAATGACTCTCTCACCGGGCACACGGCTCGGCCCCTACGAGATCCTGTCGCCGCTCGGCGCCGGCGGGATGGGGGAGGTCTATCGCGCTCGCGACACGCGCCTCGAACGCACTGTCGCCGTCAAGGTCCTGCCGGACCACCTCTCCTCCCCCGAGGCGCGCCTGCGTTTCGAGCGCGAGGCGAAGACGATCTCGCAGCTCTCCCACCCGCACATCTGCGCGCTGTACGACGTCGGGCACGAAGCGGGCGTCGAGTACCTCGTCATGGAGTTCCTCGAGGGAGAGACGCTCGCCGATCGGCTCGGACGCGGCTCTCTCCCGGTCGAGCAGGCCGTCAAGTACGGGATCCAGATGGCGGAGGCGCTCGACCGGGCGCATCGCGCGGGCGTCGTCCACCGGGATCTGAAACCGGCGAACGTCATGCTGACGAAGACCGGAGCCAAGCTCCTCGACTTCGGGCTCGCGAAGCTCTCCGAGGCGGCGGGCGGGGTCGTGTCCGGGCTCTCGATGCAGATGACGACGCCGCACGGGTCGAACTTGACCGCTGCGGGCACGATCCTCGGCACGTTCCAGTACATGGCGCCCGAGCAGCTCGAGGGCAAGGAGGTCGACGCGAGGACCGATATCTTCGCGTTCGGCTCGGTCCTCTACGAGATGGTCACGGGGCGCAAGGCGTTCGCGGGCGCGAGCCAGGCGTCGTTGATCGCATCCATCCTGGAGAAGCAGCCGGAACCGATCACGTCGATCCAGCCGCTCGCACCCGCGACACTCGACCACGTCGTGCGCAAGTGCATGGCGAAGGACCCGGACGAGCGGTGGCAGTCGGCCGCGGACGCCGCGAGCGAGCTGCGCTGGGCGTCGGAGTCGAGCGCCTCGAGCCTCCGTGAGCCGTTGCGAGCCGCCGTTTCGGAGGGCCGGCGGCGACCCGCGCTCCTCCGCATCCTCGGAGCGGTCGGGCTCGTGCTCCTCGGGCTGGCGGCCGGATTCGCTCTGTCGAGGACCCGCCGCGCTCCTGCGGCGGCGCGCTCCGTCTTCACGATCCTGCCGCCCGAGAAAGCCGAGCTCGGCGACTGGACCGCGGTGTCGCCCGACGGAAGAGCCGTCGCGTTCCCCGCGTCGATCGATGGGGCGACGACGATCTGGGTCCGGTCATTCGACTCGCCGTCGGCGCGATCGCTGACGGGCACCGAAGGCGCGTCGTTTCCGTTCTGGTCCCCGGACGGACGCTCGCTCGGCTTCTTCGCCGCAGACAAGCTGAAGAAGATCGACCTCGCCGGCGGCCCGGCCACGATCCTCGCCGACGCGCCGGCCGCGCGGGGAGGCTCGTGGGGCCGGGAGGGCGTGATCATTTTCTCCGCTCGGGCGTCTTCCGGCATCGTTCAAGTCCCGGCGGCCGGCGGCTCACCGAAACCGGCGACGACCGTCGACAAATCGCTGGACGAAGTCACTCACCGCTGGCCCGAGTTCCTGCCGGACGGCCGGCACTTCCTCTACTACGTCTATGCCGGGACGCGCGGCCAGATCGGCCTCTACCTGGGAGAGCTCGGATCCAGCCGCAAGGATCGGCTCGTCTCGGGGGTTCGCCGCGGCACGGCGGCACCCGGACGTCTCTTCTTCGCGCGGGAAGGCACCCTGTTCGCGCAGAAATTCGACGAGAAGCGGCTCAAGCCGAGAGGAGATCCCGTTCCCGTCGCGGATCGTGCCTGGTTCAACAACGAGTATTTCGGCCACTCCTCGATTTCCGCGTCGCAGAACGGAACCGTCGCGTTCCGCGACGGAACGCCCGAGAAACGGCTGACGTGGTACGACCGCACCGGCCGACCGGTCGGCGCGGTCGGGCCGGCCCGCCTCCACGACGAGCCGGCGTTCTCGCCCGACGAGACGCGCGTCTCCCTCGACGGCACGAGTCCGGAGACGAGCCACGGCACCATCTGGGCGGTCGATCTCGCGCGCGGCACGATCTCTCCGCTCACCCCGGAAGACGCGGACGCGAACGACTCCGTCTGGTCGCCCGACGGAAAGAGCCTCGCGTATCGGGTGAACAAGGGCGGGGAGGGCGACGTGCGGATCCGGGACCTCGCGAGCGGCCGGGAGGCCGTCGTCATGCGGTCGGACGGTCTTCCGGGGCCCGTGGAATGGTCGCCGGACGGAAAGTCCCTGATCTGCGCGTCGGGTTCGGCCGGGATCCGCCTCTGGGTCGTTCCCATCGGCGCGGAAGGTGGGAAACCGCGACTCCTGATGAACGAAACGGTCCTCCGGACGGTGCGCTTCTCTCCGGACGGCCGGTTTTTCGCGTACGTCTCCGCCGCATCCGGCCAGAACGAGGTGTACCTCCGCCGTTTTCCTCCTACCGACGAGCGGTGGCAGATTTCCCAGGATGGTGGAGTCGAGCCCTACTGGCCTCGCGACGGGAAGGAGTTCTTCTACATCGCACCCAATCGGACAGTGATGGCGGTGTCGATCCGGATCCCGCCCGTCGCGCCCGCGGTGGAGGTTGGAAAGGCGCAACCGCTCTTTCTCGCGCCGACCGCCTACGGGAGATTCACCCGGTCGACCTACGTGGTGTCCCGGGACGGCCAGCGTTTCCTGTTTTCGGTGCCGGTCGATCGGTCGCGTCCCACGATCACCTTGATCCAGAACGCGGCTCCGGCGCTGACGAAGTAGATGCCGGCCCTCGTCCGGGGGTTGAAATAGCCGCATGCCCGTCCCTCCGCCGAAAACCGTGATCGACATCGGCAACGAGCTCGTGATCGTGTGGGAGGACGGTCGCGAGGACTACCTGCCTTTCGAAAAGCTGCGCCGGGAGTGCCCGTGCGCGATGTGCCGCGGAGAGCGAGATCTTCTCGGAAACGTGTACCGGGGCCCGAACCGGCCGCTGACCGAGAGGTCGTTCCAGCTCGTCTCGCACCGACCGGTCGGAGGCTACGCGCTCCAGATCAAGTGGGGCGACGGCCACGACGACGGGCTCTACTCCTACGAGACTCTGCGGCGGATGGGGGAGGAAGCGAAGTAGGTGGCGGAGAGGGGGGGATTCGAACCCCCGGTACCTTTTGGGCACACACGCTTTCCAAGCGTGCTCCTTAAGCCACTCGGACACCTCTCCGGCGGCGGAAATGGTAACCCAGCGCCCGCCTCCTCTCTCCCCGAATAGAATTGCTTCCCTTGAATCCCTCCCGGCTCTGGAAGCGTCTTTTCGGATGAAGCCCGACGGCGTCGCGGCGAAGGCGGAGCCGAGCGACCTCGACCTGGTTCGGGGCATCAAATCGGGTGATGGAGATGCTTTCGAACAGATGGTGCAGCGCTATCACGCCCGGGTCTACTCCCTCTCCTACGGTGTCCTCCGGAACGCGGAGGACGCGGAGGAGGCGACCCAGGACACGTTCCTGACGCTCTACCGCAAGATCGGGACTTTCGACGAGACGAAGAAGTTCTTTTCCTGGTTCTATCGGGTCGCGCTGAACCAGGCCTACAGCCGCGCGAGGCGGCGGAAACCGGGAACGGCCGTGGCGATCGAAGACTTCCTGCCGAAGTTTTCCTCCGACGGACACCTGGCGTCGCCGGAGCTGCCCGACTGGAGCGGATCGGTCGAGGACGAGGTGATCGCGCGGGAGCTCGCGGGGCGCGCCGGCGAGTTCATCGCGGACCTTCCCGCCCCCTACCGCGACGTGATCTGGATGTACGACGTGGAGGAGATGGCGACGGCGGACATCGCGGAGACCCTCCGCATCTCCATTCCCGCGCTGAAGTCGAGGCTCCACCGCGCGCGGCTCTACGTGCGGCAGCGGCTCTCCGAGATCTCGAAGGGACCGGCGCAGGCGGAGGCGAGATGACGGACTGGACCTGCCGTCAGGTGATCCTGGACCTGCTGATCGAGTACGAGGACGGGACGATGGCGGCGGCGGAGCGGGCGGACTTCGAACGCCATATCGAGATGTGCCCGCCCTGCGTCCGATTCCTGACGACGTACCGGGCGACCGGGAAGACGCTGAAGCTCCTGAAGCTCGAAGAGATTCCGTCGGACCTCGCCCAGTCGGTTCTCGCGTTCGTTCGAAAGCGCGCCGGCAAGAAGGCGTGACTTTCGCGGACCGCCTGGCCCGGCCCGCGGTTGCCGGTCTCCTGTGGCTGGCGGCGTTTTCAGCTCTCTTCACGGCGGGCGACGAGGTCGGCGCCTGGCCGGAACTGCCGCCGGGCGCTTTCCAGAATGTCGACCTCATTGCCGGATTTCTTGCCGGAGTCGCGGTCCTCGCTCTGCTCGCGCTTCCGAAGCGCGCGGCTGGTGCGGATAGCTCACAGCGGACCGCTTCGTTCAGTTAGAATCCCGCCTCCGGCCGTCGAAGATGGGTTCGGGTCCTGTGCGACGGAAGCCTCCGAACCTCGTCAGGTCCGGAAGGAAGCAGCGATCAGGAGGCGCCACCGTGCGCCGCAGGTCAACCTGAGCCCATCTTCGGCGGCCGGAAAAATTGGAGTGGACTGCGGTGGGTGCAGGTCTTGAGTAAGGTGACGGGTGCAGGCCCCTTCGGGACCTGTCCCCGTGACTTGCTCAAGCCTGTCCCCACGACATAAAAGGGCATGCACCTCTCTCTCCCGCGCAAGTGGCGACCCCGGACCTTCCCGGAACTCGTCGGGCAGGATTCCGTCGCCCGGACTCTGACCAACGCGATCTCCGAGAACAAAATCGCCCCGGCCTACCTCCTCACGGGTCCGCGGGGTGTCGGAAAGACTTCGACGGCGCGCCTTCTCGCGCGGTGCCTGAACTGTGACCGGGGTCCGACCGTTGATCCGTGCGGCGAGTGCGCGTCCTGCCGCGAGATCCTGGAGCGCGGGGAGTCTCTCGACGTCCAGGAGATGGACGGTGCGTCCAACCGCAAGATCGAGAACGCCCGGGAGCTCATCGAGACGATCCGCTACGCGCCCCAGCGGGACCGATTCCGCATCGCGATCATCGACGAAGTGCACATGCTGACGACCGAGGCGTTCAACGCGCTCCTGAAGACGCTGGAGGAGCCGCCGCCGCACTCGCGGTTCATCCTCGCCTCGACCGAGCTCCACAAGATCCCGGCGACGATCGTCTCCCGGTGCCAGCGGTTCACGTTCCGCGCGCTGTCGGTCTCGGAGATCGCGCAACATCTCGAAAAAGTGGCCCGCGCCGAGGGCATCCGCGTGGACCCCACCGCGCTCGGGACCCTCGCGGCGGCCGCAGAGGGGAGCCTCCGGGACGCCCTCTCGCTGCTCGACCAGGCCGCGACCCTCTCCGGAGGCAACGTCGACCAGGGCACGTGCGTCGACATCCTCGCGCTCGTCGACCGCGAGCTGCTGGAAGCCGTGTACTCCGGGATCGCTTCGGGGGATCGCGGCGCCGCGATCGCCGCGCTCGCCACTCTGACGGAGGGCGGAGAGGATCCCCGCCACGTTCTGAAGGAATTCATCGCCCTCCTCCGCCGCCTGCTGCTCCTCTCCGCGGGCGCGAAGCCCGACGTTCCGGAGGGTGATCGGACGCGCCTGACGGCGCTCGCCCGGGCGATGCCGTACGAGAACCTCCTGCGGGGGTTGACGCTCGCAGTCGAGGCCGACCAGCTCGGCCGCAAGACTGACGAGCCCGGGATGGTTCTCCAGATGCTGGTGCTGCGCCTCGCGGAGCTTCCCCGGTTGAGGACGATCGAACAGGCTCTCTCGGGCCTGCCCGCGGACGCCGCCGGGCCTTCCGCCCCGGCGTCGGGCCCTTCCACGGTGCGCGAGGGAGGCCGCCCGCGCGAGGACGGGCCGCGGATCCTTTCCCTCGTGCCGGTGGAAGTCGAGCCCGAGGAGTCCGCTCCTCCGCCGCCCGTCACGGGGGACGCCGCCGGCGCGCGCCGGTTCAACGATCTCCTGGGCTCGCGGCGCCGCGTCACGGCGGCGAAAGTCAGCCTCGCCGAGGCCACCCACGTCGAGGGGGACGAGCTCGTTCTCCGCTTCGGGATCGATCGCGTCGCCGCGAAGGAGGCTCTGGAGGATCCGCCGACCCGCAAGCTCCTCTCCGACGTCGCGACGGAGGCCTTCGGGCGCCCCATGCGCGTCACGCTGAAGACCGGTCCTCCCGCCGACGGCGACCTCGGCAAGGCGGCCGCCGAGGTTCCCCGCGCGACGATCGCCCGGGAGCACGCCACGACGCGGGCCGAGACCGATCCGGTCGTGCGCTCGGCCATGGAGCTCTTTCGCGCTGAGCTCTCCGAAGCGAAGGACGAGGACTAGGTCCCGGCCATGAACATCAACAAGATGATGCAGCAGGCCCAGGCGATGCAGAACCAGGTGCAGGCGGAGCTGGACGCCCTCCGGGTCGAAGGGCTGGCGGGAGGCGGGCTCGTCCGGATCGAGATGTCGGGAGCCAAGGAGGTCCTGTCGGTCCAGGTTGACCCCTCGGCGGTCGACCCTGCCGACGTCGAAACGCTGCAGGACCTGGTCCTGGCCGCCCTTCGTGACGCCTCGCGGCAGGTGGACGAGGTGGTCCGGAAGAAGACTTCCGCGATGCTCGGCGGAATGCTGCCCGGTATGCGGTGAGGCTCCGGGGCTTCGACCGACTGGTCTCGGAATTTCAGCGCCTGCCGGGAATCGGAGCCAAGAGCGCTGGCCGCCTGGCCTATTTCCTCCTTCGCGCGCCCCGCGAAGAGGCCGACCGCCTCGCGAGCGCCATCTCCGAATCGCGGGCGGCGATCCGCCGCTGCTCGACCTGCAACACCCTGACCGAGACCGACCCCTGCGAGATCTGCTCGGACCCGCAGCGCGACGCCTCGCTCCTGTGCGTCGTGGAGGAGCCCGGCAACGTCGCGGCGATCGAGAAGACCCGCGAGTTCCGCGGGCGGTATCACGTCCTCTGGGGAGCGCTGTCGCCCTTGAAGGGCATCGGTCCCGAGGAAATCGAGGTGGAAGGTCTCGTGCAGCGGGTGACGTCCGACGTCCACGAGGTCGTGCTGGCCACGAACCCCAACGTCGAGGGGGAGACGACCGCGCTCTACATCGCGCGTCGTCTGAAGCCGTCGGGCGTGCGGGTCACGCGGATCGCGTTCGGTCTCCCGGTCGGCGGCGACATCGAGTACGCGGACGAGGTGACGATGGCGCGCTCGCTCGAGAATCGCCGCGAGCTCTAAAAGGGGACAGATTTATTTAACTTCGATGCGGCTTCGTAATCCTCGGCACTTCTGTTAAATAAATCTGTCCCCACAAGCTACAATCAATCTCGATGTCCCCCGCCGACCTGGTTCTCTTCGAGGAGGACTTCCGGGCGCTCCACCAGATCCTTCGCCGGCTGCGCCAGGAGTCAGCTGCGAGCGTCGTCCTTCTCGTGGACAAGAACGGCCAGCGGATCGCGTCGGTCGGCGACGTCGAGGCGCTCGACATGACGGCCCTTGCCTCCCTGACGGCGGGCAACGTGGCCGCGACCGACGGGCTGGCGCGCATTCTGGGGGAGCGGGAGTTCTCGGTCCTGCTCCACGAGGGGGAGAAAGAGAACATCCACGTCTCGATCGTCGCCCGGCGAATCATCCTCGTCGTGATCTTCGGCGACCGGTCCGCGCTGGGGCTCGTCCGGCTGCGGGTTCGCCAGGCCGGGGCCGAGCTCGAGCGGGCCTTCCAGGAGATCCTGGAACGGATGGAGCGGGACCCCGTCCTGGCCTCCTCGATCGAGCCCCTGCTCGCCGCGATCACGGACGAGGACATCGACAAGCTGTTTTCGGAATGAGGCGATGGGGGGTCAGGTCTCCACATGCCACTTTGCGCCGCAGAGTGGCAAGACGTTTGTCCCTCATCGAAAGTCCCGCCTGCTCGTGAATACCTGACCCCATGGCCTTCGTCGACTTCGCCTCGCGCGAAATCCACTGCAAGATCGTCTATTACGGCCCGGGGCTCTGCGGGAAGACGAAGAACCTCCAGGTCCTGCATGAGAGGACGGCCCCGACCCGGCGCGGACAGCTCATTTCGCTGGCCACCCCGAACGAGCGCACCCTCTTCTTCGATTTTCTGCCGCTCGACGTCGGGAGCTTGAGGGGCTTCCAGACCCGGCTCCACCTGTACACCGTGCCGGGACAGGTCTTCTACGACGCGGCGCGCCGGGCGATCCTCCGTGGGACCGACGGGATCGTTCTCGTCGCCGACTCCCAGGAGGCGCGGCTGGCCGCGAACGTGGAGTCGGTCCGGAACCTCGAAAAGAACCTCCGCGAGCAGGACATCGAGATTGCCGAGCTCCCCTATGTCCTCCAGCTGAACAAGCGCGACCTCCCCTCGGCCCTGCCGGCGGACGAGCTCCGGCGGCTTCTCGCGATCAAGGACGAGCCCACCTTCGAAGCGACGGCGACGACCGGCGCGGGCGTCTTCGAGACATTGAAGGGGATCGCGCGCGAGGTGCTGCTCGACCTCCGGAAGAGAAGGACTCCCGGGAACCTCAGGCCCGCATCCGCCGCCCGCTGAACTGGGGAGAGGTCGCGAGGAGGACCTGCGCGGCGAGCATCAGGAGTCCGACGTCGCGCACGAGGACCCACTTCATGTCCGACAGGAGCTCTCCCGGGGTCTTCCCGGCGGAGCGCACGTCGAAACAGCCGCAGTCGATGGCGTGTCCCCTCGCGAGGTTCCAGCCGATCGCCCCCAGGAAGACGAGCAGCAGCAGGGTCGCAACCACGGCGGCCTCGCGCCTCCAGGCGCCGACGATGAGCAGGATCCCGACGACGAGCTCGATCCACGGCATGACGAGGGCGAGCGCGTTGACGAGGCCTCCCGGCACCAGCCGGTAGTTGTAGATCATGTGGGCGAACGCGGGCGGATCCAAGATCTTCGGGAGCGCCGCTGCGACGAAGACCGCGCCGAGCGCGATCTGGACGCGCACGGACAGCCAGGAGTTCGTGAGCCACTCCGAGACGCGGCGCCTCAGGGATTGGCTCCCTTCGAAACGGGAAGGCCGCGCTTCTGCCAGTCCGGAAAGCCGTCCTTGTAAATGAGGACGTTGTCGAAACCCACCTTGTAGAGCTTCTCGGCGAGCATGTGCGAGTCCTCGCAGTTGCCGCCGCTGCAGTAGGCGACGACCGGCGCCCTCTGGTCGAGGCCCTCCTCGAAGAGCTTCCTGACCCGGTCGTCGATGTCGGACTCCCAGACCGGGACGCTTCGCGCGCCCGCGATGTGTCCGTCCGCGTAGACCGAGGAGCGGCGGGCGTCCAGGAAGAGCATCTTCTCGCGGTAGAGCCGCTCGACATCGGCGGGCGGGATCTCGATCGCCGCCTTGTCCGGATGGGGAGGGAAGGCGCGGGCCAGATCCGGGCCGACCGCCCCGACCGCGCCGGTCTGCGGCGGGGTCGATGCGTCGCCCGTCGCCGGAGCCGCGGACGTCGCCGGGGCAACGGTCTCCCGGGGCGCCGGCTCGGCAGCGGCAACCTCGAGCGCCCGCGGGTAAGCGCCGACCCAGGCGAGCTTCCGGGACGTCGACGCAGCGACGTTCGAAACCGCGGCGGCCACCGCGGCCAGGAGCAGGATCACCGCAACGCGGCCGGCGTTCGTGGCTCGGGCCATGCCGCGATTATCGCCCGGCTTCGTTTTCTCCGCGTTTCTCTTCCCGCCGCCGGGCGCGTTCGTAGGTCTCGGGGTTGTCGAGGTTCTCGATCACGCCGGGGTCGGCGACGTCCACCTCGCGGACCGAGTCGGCCCGCTCCCTCCAGAGCCCGCGCAGACCTTCGCCGGGGGGAATCTCCCCGATCCCCGCGAGCACCTCGGCCCCGGCGAGCGCGGGATGCCCGCGCCGGCCCCCGTGGAGCGGCAGCACGACGGTCTGGCGCGAGGCGGCGGCGATCAGAACGTCGAGCGTCTCCGGCGCGACCGCGGGGTGGTCGGCCGGCCAGATGAAGAGCGCGTCCGCCGCCGGCAGGAGGAGGCCGACGCCCAGCCGGATCGAGACGAGCATCTCGTCGTCCGGGTCCGGGTTGGTCAGAACCTCCGCGCCGGCGTCCCGCGCGATCCGCGCCGCGGCCGTGAGGTCGGGCCGGAGAATCACGGCGATCCTCGAAACCCCCGCCCCCGCGAGCTTGGCGAGCACGGTTTCGAGCATCGTCGCGCGGCCGAAGGGGAGAAGGATCTTCTCGCTCCCCATGCGTCGCGACCTCCCGGCTGCCGGCACGACCGCGCCGAGTCTCACTTCTTCTTCCCGCCGCTGGATGCGGGCGACGCGAGCGACGGCCGGCCGGACAGAGCGCGCGCCCACCGCCTCGCGGCCTCGAGCTTCTCGACCGCCGCTTCTCGGGCCTCTCTCCGGAATCCGTCCGGCGGCGGAGCGCCGCGAAGGCGGGCGATCTCCTCGGAGACCGTCGTCTCGTATCCGCGCAGGACCTGGCGGCGCTCCGGGACTTCGAGGGTGTCGAGGAACGCAATCCGCGCGAGGCCGTCATCGCGGCCGCGGGGCCTCGGGGGAGCTTCGAGGAGCCAGCGCCGGAGCTCCCGGCGCCCCGCCGCGGTCACCCGGTAGAGGTTCCGGTGGGGCCCGCGCCGGGGTCCGAGCACCCGGAGGACGACGTGACCCTCCCGCCGCAGCCGGGCGAGGGCCGGGTAGATCTGGGAGATCTCCGCCTTCCAGACCGGTTCGACCTCCTCCTCGATGACGCGCGCGAGGTCATATCCGGTGCGCGGATGGTCGGCGAGGAGACCGAGAATGACGTGAGGAAGAGACAAGAGAAAACTATATCTGAATTGATATAGTCGGGCTTTCGCGGAGGGTCAAAATCGTCCAGAGAAGGGGAAAGTCAAGGCAAAAAAAGGGGGGCCCGCAGGCCCCCACAGAAGTCTTGTGGGTTTTCGTAAACCGTTGAGTTACTTCTTCTTCTTGCCGCCCTTCTTCGCAGTCTTCTTGGCAGCCTTTTTCTTCGTAGCCATGATTTCACCTCCCTCCCGACAGCTGATTGACAGCCTTGGGGCGAGGTGCTAATTTTGCCGCCCCCTTGGAGGGGCGCGTCGCCTTCAGTCTGTCGCTGCCGAACGATTGATAGGTCATGCGTCCTTGATCGCCGGATGGGCCACAACCCGTCCGGCGATTCGATTTTAGGAGTTTCTCTTTCGGATACAACAAGTATTTCTGTTTCGTGGGGTTTCGCGTTGGGAGCATTGTCCTGCCGCTTCCTCTCCGGTGTCAAGCGCCGCAGGCCCCGCGACTAGAATTCCCGCGTGACCCCGATCACCCTCGCGCACAGTCCCGACTCCGACGACGCCTTCATGTTCTTCGGTCTCGCTCGCGGCGCGGTCGACACCGAGGGGCTCTCGTTCTCCCACGAGCTCTCCGACATCGAGTCGCTGAACCGCCGCGCGATGGCGGGGGAGCTCGACGTCACGGCGGTCTCGTTCCACGCCTACGCCTACGTCGCGGACCGATACGTGCTCCTGCCGCATGGCGCGTCGTTCGGCGACGGGTACGGTCCGGTCGTGGTCGCCCGCGAGCCGGTGGCACGCGAGGACCTCGTCTCCGGAAAGGTGGTCGTCGCGTCGCCCGGCCGGTGGACCACCGCGGCGCTCGCGCTTTCGCTGTGGGCGCCCGGAACGAAGACCGTCGCGGTCCCGTTCGACCGGATCCAGGAGAAGGTCGCCTCCGGCGAGTGCGCGGCGGGAGTCCTCATCCACGAGGGTCAGCTCACGTTCGGGGACGACGGGCTCCGCGAGGTCGTGGACCTCGGGCGCTGGTGGAAGGAGGAAACGGCCCTTCCGCTGCCGCTCGGGGGCAACGTCGTCCGGCGGGACCTCGGCGCCCGCCAGATCGGCCGGATCTCGCGGGCTCTCGGACGGTCGATCGAGTACGGCCTGTCGCACCGCGACGAGGCGCTCTCCCATGCCCTGCAGTACGCGCGGGGCCTCGACCGGACGCGGGCCGATCGGTTCGTCGAGATGTACGTGAACGAGTGGACCCGCGGCTACGGACCGGAAGGCCGGCGGGCCGTGCAGCTGCTCCTCGATCGCGGCGCGGCGGCCGGCACAATCCCCGCGGTCCGCGCCGAGTACGCGGAAGACGCTCCTTCGGCCGATGAAGGCTAGCCGCCTCGACTCGCCGGTCCTCGCCCTCCACCTGGCGGCGCTCGTCCTGGCGATCGGGCCGGCGCTCTTCTTCGGAGCGGTCGTGGCTCCCGCCGCCTTTCGCGTCCTGCCGACCCGGGACCTGGCCGCGACTCTCGTCGGCCCGGTTCTCTCGGGCACGTGCCTGCTGGCGGAGGTCGCCTTCGGGATCCTGTTCGCGACATCCTGGTGGTTGACCCGGGAGGGAGTACCGCGTCTGACCCGAAGCCTCCTCACCCGCCTGCCGGTGGCGGGATTCTTCGCGGCGCTCGTCATCGGGCAGCTCCTGATCCCGCCGATGGACCGGATCCGGCGCGACGCGCCGGGGTTGATCGACAACCTGCCCGCGGCCGACCCGTCGCGGCTCCTGCTCGATCGATACCACCGGCTCTCGACCGGATTCTTCGGCGCGCTTCTCGTCGCCGCGCTGGCGATGCTCCTTCTGACTGCCCGGCTCCTCACGGTCGCGCGGGAAACGACCCGGCTGCCCGGAGCCGCGCGACCGCCGATGCCGAAGCTGCTGGATCTGTCGTAGGTCCCTGCTGTCATTCCGAGGAGCGAAGCGACGAGGAATCTCTCACTCGTCGAGGGAGAGATCCCTCGCTTCGCTCGGGATGACAAGGAGGGCCGGGTGCTCCGTCACTCCCGATCCCGCTTCGTCGGCAAAGCCTCGTTGCCCTCCCAGCGATAGAAGCCCTCGCCCGATTTCCGGCCGGTCTTGCCCTCGGCGACCATCCTGCGGAGGATCTCGGGCGGGGTGAATCGCTCTTGGGAGAGCTCGGCCGCGAGGGTCTCGGCGATCGCGAGGCGGACGTCCAGCCCGACCAGGTCACTCGTCTTCAGCGGCCCCATCCGGTGCCCGTAGCCGAGTTCCATCGCGCGGTCGATGTCCTCCGGCCGGGCGACGCCCTCGTCCACCATCCGCATGGCCTCGAGCCCGAGAGCGACCCCGAGGCGCGACGTCGCGAAGCCCGGCGAGTCGCGGACCCGGACGGCCTCCTTCCCGAGCGAGGCGACGAGCGCGAGGGAGCGGCGCTCCGTCTCCTCGGAGGTGTCCTCGCCCCGCACGACCTCCACGAGCGGCATCGCGGCGACCGGGTTGAAGAAGTGAAGGCCGACCACCCGGTCCCGACGGCCGGTAGCCCGGCCGATCCGCGTGATCGAGAGCGAGGACGTGTTGGAGGCGAGAATCGTCCGGTCGGGGCAGTGGTCGTCGAGCTCCCCAAACACCAGCCGCTTCAGCTCGAGCGCTTCGGGCACTGCTTCCACCACGAAATCCACGTCGGCTCCGTCGCGCAGCCGCGACGCGACGCGCAGCAGGTGCCGCGCGCGCTCCACCGACTCCGCCGTGGCCTTTCCCTTATCGACCGCGCGCGTCCAGGAGGACTCGACCGACCCGCGAACGTGGCGCTGCGCCTCCGGGTCGGCGTCGAAGACCAGGGTTTCGTGCCCGGAGAGCGCGCAAAGCCCGGCGATCCCGCGGCCCATGACTCCCGCGCCGACGACGAGGACTTTCAACTCAATCCGGATGCTATTACCGAATGAGCGCCGCTCCGTTGTCGAAGAGGATCCGTCTCTTCGCGTCGTCCGAAAGGGGCAGCGCGCGGAAGTCCTCGACGTTCTTTCGCATGGACGCGATTCCGGGGCTGGGGAAGTCGGTCCCCCAGAGACAGCGGTCCGAAATCTCGCCGAGCCGCGGCAGATACGAGAGGAGCCGCTTCGGGGGGATCCCGGAGAGGTCGAGGTGGACGTTCGGGTGCCGCCGGACGAGGAAGACCGCGGTCTCCATGTAGAGCGGCCGGCCCGCGTGCGCGAGCACGATCGAGAGCTTCGGAAAGTCGACCGCGACGTCGTCGACGGCCATCGGGTCGGCGAAGCGGTTGCGCGCGCCCGGGAAGATCGACGTGCCGGTATGGATCATCACGGGACACCCGAGCTCCTCCGCGGTCCGGTAGATGTCAGCCAGGGCGTCATCCCCGGACACGTAGGCGTTCGCCGCGAAGGCCTGGTGCGGCGGGTGGATCTTGAGCAGCCGGATTTTGAGCTTCTCGATGAGCCGGGCGGTGTCGCCGCGGGCGTCCTTCGTCCGCCGTGGATGGACGGAGCCCACGGCGACCAGCCGATCCGTGTTTCCCGCGACGTAGCGGGAGACCCAGTCGTTGCTCGACTCGTCGAAGCCCATCACGTCCGGCGCGACGTAGTTGATGAGAGCCGCCCGCTCGATCCCCTCCTCGTCCATCAGCCGCAGCAGCTCCGCCGGCTCGGCGAGAATGCGTTCGAGCCGCTCGCGGTCGGACCGGCCCCGGATCATCGTCTGGAGAGCGGCGGGGTGGAGCTGCTCCCACGGCTGAACGTGGATGTGGCAGTCGAAAACCCGGAGAGTCAATTCCGGCGGCGCCTAGAAGACGTGGGAAATCCCGACCCGGACGTGGGCGCGCGGCCGGTCCGGCTGGTCGGAGATTTCGGTTCCGATCCCGGCGAAGACGATCGTCTGGACCCCGACGCGCTGGCGGGCGCCGACCTCCACGTTCACGATCGCGTCGCCCAGCCGGACCGGGCTGCTCCGCATGGTGACGTCCCCGAGAATCAACGTGTCCGTCCGGCCGGGTCCGCTCGCGAGAAAGTCGACCGCGATCCCGCCCTCGATGCGGTCGGAGCGTTCCGTCGGGACCGTGTCTCCGAGACGCGTCCAGCGGAAGGTGCCGTGAAGCCGCAGCGAGTCGAAGGAGCGGGTGAAGAGGGCTCCGAGCTGCAGATCCGTCCCGCGCGAATCGAGCCCGGTCGGAAAGACGAGGCCGACGCGGGCCGCGATCGCGGGTCGCCCCGCGGTTTCTTCCAGCACGGCATAGAGCGCATGGATCTCCAGGTCTCCCGAGGAAATTCCCCGCAGGGCGTTGCGCCCCGGGCGCGTCACGTAGCGCTGCGCCGCGCCCACCTCGAGGCTGCGGGTCGCGCCGTACAGAAGCGACCAGCCGGGCCCCTGGTCGTTCAGCCCGCCCCGCCGGAAGTTGTACGTCCAGTCCACGCCGGCGGAGATCGCCCGGTACGGGATGGGCGTCGCGTCCTCGACCTCGATGGGCCGCTCCGGCTCGAGGTTGGAGAGGAACTGGGCGTGGAGCGGCGACGCCGCGAGCAACAGGCCGGCGAGGGCCCAGCCCCGCGGACGCCTACCTTTCACCGATTCTCCCGGGAGAGAGGCCGTAGCGGCGGGCGACTTCGCGCAGCCGTGCGTCTCGCTCGCGGCGGGCCGCCGGCTTCGCACCGCCCCCCTCGAGCGCGCCGTAGACCTCGAGCCGGAATCGGGTGACCCGGTCGAGGTGAGCTCCCACCGCCGGGTATCGCTCGGTCACGGTCGGAGCCGAAACCCGCTGCGTGGACTCCTCCAGCGGCTTCTCGCGGGTGAGCGACGAGTCGAACTCGTCGATGGTGTCCCGCACTTTCCAGCGCTGCTGTCCGAAGTCCGACGCCGCCAGCGCCTCGCCGGCGCGGACGAACAGGCGCGTTCCCGACAGGAGGATCCGCGCGGACTGCGGCGCGAGCTGGAGCGCGTGGGGGGGCGGCGCGGCGACCCGGGGTTCCGAGAGCGCCCACCGTTCCCGCCGGTACGCCTCCACGACCCGTTCCAGGCGGGCCGCCGTCAGCGTCGAGCTCGCGTCGGCGGAGGCGAGGACGTCCCCGACCTGTTCCTCCAGAACCTGCCCCCAGTGGAGAGCGTGAAAGACGGGCGCGGCCTCGCGCGCGAATCGCGGCGCGACGAACTCGGCCTCGGGCGGAAAGCGCGGGGGGTCGGCGAGGAGCTGGAGCAGGAAGTCGGAGAACTCCCGGTCGAGGCCGGGGTTGATGCCGACCGTCCACGCGATCTCGAGGGCGCGCCACCGGCCGTAGCGAACCGCGTTCAGCCTCGAGTCGAGATCCGGAAAGAAGCGGTGGACCGAGTTGTTGTACCGGCCCCGCGGCCGCAAAGGCTCCTGCGCCTGCTGGACCGTGGGAACGGCGCCGATTGCGACCGCGCAGAAAACCGCGACTCGCGCGGCGCCGGGAACCCGCCTCATGGAGGACATAGCCTAAGCCAGACTGCTTCCTAGTCCACAGAACCCAGCCCCGGACGGGCGATCCTCACGAGGGAGAGCGTCAGCACGATCCCGGCAGCTCCGACGAAAAGCGCGGCCGCGGCGCCGAATCGCTCGGCAACCGCCCCGGCCTGCAGATTTCCCAGGGGGACCAGTCCGAGCCATGCGAGCGCATAAAGGGAGATGACCCGACCGCGGAGGCGGTCCGGCGCGGTCGTCTGGAGGAGCGTGTTGATGATGGACGCCGAGGAGGACATCGACGCTCCGAGGAGCGCCAGAAAGGCGAGCGACAGGGGATAGGAGCGCGAGAGGCCGAGTCCCACGAGCGATAGCGCAAAACCGAACGCCGCAAGGAGCACGGCGGTCCCCTTTTTTCGGAAGTCGCCGAGCGACGCGAGATAGAGCGCCGAGGAAGACGCCCCCAGGCCTACGGCGGAGAGCATCCCCCCGAGGCCCGGGGGACCGACGTGGAGGAGCCGCCGCGCGAAGAGCGGCGCGAGCGTGACCGCCGGCGTTCCGAAGATCGCGAGCGAGGCAGCGATCGCGAGCAGCGGCAGGATGAGCGGCTGGCGCCGCGCGAAGCGAAGCCCGATGCGCAGGTCCACCCAGGCGCCGCGTTTGCCGGCGCGGCGGCGGCGGAGCGAGGGCAGCGCCGCGAGCGCCGCGATGACCGCGAGATAGGAGATGCCGTTCAGAAGGAAGCACCCGGTCTCGCCGAAGGCCGCGATCGCAAATCCCGCGAACATCGGTCCGATGACCCGCGAGAGGTTGAACTGCATGGAGTTGAGCGAGATCGCGTTCATCAGGTCTTCCCGGCCGACCAGGTCGAGGAAGAGGGACTGGTGCGACGGCATCGTGAATGCGTTTGCCACTCCGTTCACGATCGCCACCGCGGCGACGAGCGGCACCGATACGAACCCGAAGCCCACGGCCGACGCCAGGAAGAACGCGCACGCCATCTGGAGGGATTGCGTCGCGATCAGGAGCTTCCGCCGGTTGACGCGGTCGGCGGCCACTCCGGCGAGCGGCGCGAGGAGGAGCGTGGGA
This sequence comes from Acidobacteriota bacterium, assembly GCA_038327245.1. GTDB lineage: Bacteria > Acidobacteriota > Thermoanaerobaculia > UBA5066 > Gp7-AA6 > Gp7-AA6. The sequence continues at coordinate 4,723 of JBBQKV010000033.1, read as the reverse complement.
ATCGAGCCCGCGAATCCGACCAGGCCGAGAACGAGCGCGGAGTCCGAGAGCCGCAGGACGAGCCAACCCTGGGCGACCACCTGCATCCACGTTCCGATGTTCGACAGGAAGAGCCCGATCCAGTAGCGCCGGAACGGCGGGTGCGCGAGTGACGCGAACATCCCGCGCGAGAGCGCAGCCTCTCCGCGCGGTGGAGCGACTCCCAGGTTCGGCCCCGCCGGCTTCAGGAAAGCCTGGTGCGCCGCGCCCGGCTCGAGGTTCTCTTTGTCCGTCACGCGGGGCGGGAGGCGGGAGACGGTAGACGGAAGGCGACGGACACGAGGAGGACCACCAGATTCACGCCGGTGCCGACGAGGACGGGATCCACGCCGAACGCCAGGGCGGGGAAGAGCCGCCCCGCCGCGGCGACCGTGCCTCCCGCGATCATCGCGAGGATCGCCCCGCGGGGCGGCACGGCCAGTCGGCCTGCTCGCCGGGGCAGGAGGGCGACGAGCACCGGGAGGATCAAGCCCGCGGCGAAGATCGAGTAGCCGAGCTTCAGCGTCTCGATCACGTCCTGGCGGAGGGCGAGAGCGACGAGGAGGCCGAGGGCGCCATAGACCGGCGCCAGGATGCGCGCAATGGCGACGCCGGGACTCCGGCCCAGGAGGGGCGGGGCGAGGTCGCGCACCGTCACGGCGCACGCCGAGAGAAGGACGACGTCGGCGGAGGTCTGCATCGTGGCGACGAGCGCGACCAGGATGAGCGCGGCCGCCGCAGGGGGAGCGAAACCCAGCACGGCGGACGGGAGCGCGTCTCCGGGTGACACGGGCGGCAGCGCCTTCCGGGCCGCGAGCGCGATTGCGGCCACGGAAAACCCGAAGACGATCTTCGATGCCGCTGCGAGCAGTGCGGACTTCCGCGCCGTCGCCTCGTCCCGGCACGAAAGGAGCTTCGCGTAGACGTCGCTTCCCACGAGGTGCGGGAGGCCGATCAGGACGAGGAGCGCGAGCACCTGGCCGGGTCGGACCGTCGGCGAGAAGGGGAAGCTCCAGACCGCGGAGGGCAGGCCCGCGAGGCCGTTCGCGCCGCGGAGCGCGAAGTAGAGCGCGACTCCCGGGATCGCGAGCACCATGACGCCGTACTGGACGAGGTCCGTCCGGGCGACCGCAAACTGACCGCCGAGAGACGTGTAGACGAGAAAGACCGCGGTCGAAGCGAGAAGAGCGGGCAGCGCCGGCACGCGGAGGGCCGCGGTCAGGACGGTCTGGGTCGCCGTGATCAGCAGCGCGAACCACACGATCTCCGAAACGAGCACGAGGACGGCGGCGGCTTGCCGCGCGCCCGGCCCGTAGTGGCGTCCCACGATTTCCGGAAGTGTCACGGCGCCTTCGCGCCGGACGCGCGCGGCCAGGAACACGCCGAGCGCCGCGAGGCCCAGGGCTCCGGCGAGGTCGAGCCACAGCCCCGAGATGCCGTTGGCGTAGACGAAGGCGGCCAGCACGATCGTCGTCGAGCCGCCGGTCGTGAGCGAGGCGAGGCCGAGGAAGCCCCAGAACGTCGAGAGGCTGCGGTCGGCCACGAAGTACGAGACCTCGTCGCGCCCGGCGCGACGGCGGTAGACGAAGCCGATGGCGAGGACGGCGGCGAGGTAGACGGCGAGGAAGACGAACGAGAGGGTCTGCAAGCGGCGCCGGCGACGGCTACGAGGCTCCCGCCAGTTTCCGCACCGCTGCCTCCATCAGGACCACACCCACCGCCAGGGCGCGCTCGTCGATCGCAAAGCTCGGAGAGTGGTGCGGGCGGTGCGGACCCGCCGGCGCCGACCCGACGAAAAAGAAGCAGCCGGGGACCCGGTCGAGATAGACCGACATGTCCTCGCCGCCCAGCGTCCGCGTCTCCGTGTCGACGTTCTCCTCGCCGAGGAGGCGGCGCGCGACGTCGATGACGGCGTCGGCGACCCCGGCGTCGTTGACGACTGGCCGGTTGATCCTGCGGTACTCCAGGTGGGCGGAGATGCCCGCCGCGGCCGCCGTGCCGGACACGACCCTTCCGATCTTCGCGGGCATCGCGGCGCCGGTCGCCTCCGCGAACCAGCGCACGGTCCCGGTCAGGCGGACCGTCGACGGGATGATGTTGAACGCATCGCCCCCGTGAATGCTCGCGACCGTGACGACCGCCGACTCCAGCGGCGAGACCTCGCGGGACACGATCCCCTGGAGCGCTTCGACGATCCGCGCCGCGGCGACGATCGGGTCCGAGGTCTCGTGCGGCGCGGCGCCATGGCCTCCGCGGCCGACCACGTCGATCTCGAATTCGTCGACCGCGGCCATCATGGCGCCCCGGTAGATCCCGACCTTGCCCACCGGCATCTGGTTCCAGAGGTGGAGTCCGATCGCGGCGCGGACGTCCTCCATCGCGCCGTCGGAGACGCACGCACGCGCGCCCCCGCCCCGCTCCTCCGCGGGCTGGAAGAGGAAGCGCAGCGGGGGAGCGGCGGAGTCGGACCCCAGCCGGCCGGCGACGGCGAGCGCGATCGCGACGTGGCCGTCGTGGCCGCACGCGTGCATGCGGCCCGCTACCTCCGAAGCGAACGCCTCGCCGCTCCCCTCGGTGAGCGGCAGGGCGTCCATGTCGGCCCGCACGAGGAGGCGCTGCCCGGCGGCGCCGGCATCCGCGGAGACTCCGGTCTTTCCGACGCCGGTCCGCGGCGACAGCCCAAGGCCCTCGAGCCGGCCGGCGATCACTCCGGCGGTGCGGTCTTCCTCGAACGCGAGTTCGGGATTTCGGTGCAGGTCCCGGCGGGTCTCGACGAGGTCGTCGAATTCCCCCCGCGGAAAGCCGGACAGAAGCTTCTCGAGGCGGTCCGACTCCGAAGGCACGGTCGGGATCTTAGCCGACAGCCGACGCTATGATCCGCGGATGACTCCCCTGGTGGCGCCGGAGCTCGATCGGTACGTCCTCGACCTGATTCCCGAGCGCGACCCGGTCATTCTCGAGATGGAACAAGTCGCGCGGGAACGCGACGTGCCCATCGTCGGGCCGGCCGTGGCGACGCTGCTCTCGATGCTGGCCGAATCGATCGGCGCCCGGCGGGTCTGCGAGCTCGGAAGCGCCATCGGGTACTCGACCGCGTTCTTCGCGAAGGCCGTCGGCGCGGGTGGGAAAGTCATTTACACGGACGGCAGCGAAAAGAACGCCCGCGAAGCGAGCGGCTACCTGGACCGCCTGGGTCTCCGAGACCGCGTCGACGTCAAGGTGGGCGACGCGGTGGACCTCCTCGAGTCGACCACCGGGGAGTTCGACGTCGTCTTCGTCGACATCGACAAGGACGGCTACCCCCGCGCTCTCGAGGCCGCGGCTCCCCGGGTGCGGCGCGGAGGTTTCCTCCTCGCGGACAACGTGCTGTGGTCCGGAAAGGTCGTTGACGCCACGAAGGACGACAAGGCAACCGAGGGCATCCGCGAGTTCAACCGGCGCCTTTTCGCGCGGACGGATTTCCGGTCAGTGATCGTGCCGCTGCGCGACGGCGTCGCGGTCGCCCGCAAGATCTGACCCCTGCCCTCCATGGCCGAAACCGGTTCGCAGGACCTTCTCCTCCGCTTCCAGTTTTTCGCGGCGGGCGAAGACCTGGACGTTTTCGAGGGCGCTCTGCTCGTGTCCGCGCTGGTGGACCCGGACGAAGACCTGGAGGCCGCGCGCGCATCGGTGGCGCGTTTCGCGGCCCGCGTGCGGGATCGCGTCTCCGGCGGCGATGAGCCGGTGGAGGCGCTTCGCCAGGTCCTCTTCGACGAAGAAGGATTCGGTGGAGACCAGGAGTCCTACGACGAGCCCCAGAACTCGTCGATCGCGCGGGTGATCGCGACGCGGCGCGGCATGCCGATCACGCTGTCGATCCTGACGGTCGAGATCGGGAGGCAGGCCGGCCTCCGGCTGTCGGGAATCGGCCTTCCCGGTCACTTCGTGGTTGGAGGGGAGGACCTCCCGGAGGGCGCCTATCTCGACCCGTTCGACGGCGGCGTCGTGCGCGACCGCGGCTCCGTCTCGCGACGCGTCAGCACCGTCTTCGGGACGCCGCTCTCCCTGCCCGACGAGATCTTCGCGCCCGACACCGAGAGAGCGATCCTCTCGCGCGTTCTGTCGAACCTCCGCCGCTCCTGGGAGCGGCGCGAGAAATACGCCGAGGCCCTCGACGCGCTGCGCTGGGCGGAGATCCTCGATCCGGAGGAGGTGTCGTACCGGCGCGAGCGCGGGCTTCTCCTCCTGAAGAGCGGCCGCACGGACGAAGCCCTCGCGGCGCTGGACTCCTACGTCGGAGCCTCCGGGGGCGAGGACGCCGAGGCCGTGCAGAAGCTGATCGGGGTCGTCCGGGAGCGCGGGCTCTCCTCGGGCGGCGCGGAGTTGCTCGTTCTCGAGACCCCGCAGAAGAAGATCTTCACGCTCGAGCAGGCGCGGTCGGTCCTGCCCCGCGTGAAGGAGCTCACGTCGGACGCGGTGTTCAAGTTCGCGCGGCTCTCCGAGAGCGAAGAGGCCGAGAACGAGCGCCAGGGCGTCGTCGGAGAATGGGCGCGCGAGATCCTCTCGCTCGGCGCCGAGATCAAGGGCCTCTGGCTCGTCGACTTCGACTCCGGTGCCGGCTACTACTGCTGGAAGTATCCGGAGGGAGCCCTCGAGTACTTCCACGGGTACGAGGAAGGCTTCTCCGGGCGCTTGCCCCTGCAATAGGGGACAGACCACGGTTTCC
>JBBQKV010000032.1:0-24010 GCA_038327245.1 Acidobacteriota bacterium | reverse complement strand
CAATGCCGACCCGGACTACCAGGAGGAGATCCGTCTCCAGGTCGCGCTCCAGAGGGTGTTCGCGAAGCTCGACCGTTTCGCGTTCGGCATCGCCGTGGGGACTCTCGCGGCCGCGATCCTCGCGGCGGCGAGCCTCTTCCTCGTTGCGAAGGGGGGACCGCACGTCGGCCACAACCTCCGGCTCCTCGGGCAATACCTACCGGGATACGAAGCGAGCGCGCGCGGCGCCCTCCTGGGGCTGGTCTACGGTTTCTTCGGAGGATTCGCGACGGGGTGGACCTTTGCGGTGGCTCGGAACGCCACGGCCCTCTTCTCGCTCGCGTTCATCCGGAGGCGCGTCCAGTCCGGACTCCTCCGGCGCGTCTTCGACTATGTTTAGCGGCAATCGATCATGGAAGCCCCGCCGGACGACATCGAGCCATCCCTCACGATCCGGATCCTGCGACTCGAAGCGGTCGTGCAGGGCGTGGCGTGGGGATTGGTCGCGGGGCTCGCGCTCTTTCTCGCGACCAACTTTCTCCTTCTGAAGGGGGGCCGCGTGGTCGGCCCGCATCTCTCCCTCCTTCGGCAGTTTTTCGTGGGGTACGAGGTGTCCTTCGTCGGGAGCCTGATCGGGTTCGCCTACGCGTTCGTCTGCGGCTTCGTCGCGGGTTACCTCGTCAGCCTCGTCTACAACCGCGTGGTGCGGCGGAGATCGAATGGCTGACACCCGCGGCAAGAGCCGCCAGGTCCGCCGCGCGGAGGCCCGCAAGAAGGGATTCGAACGAGAATCGTTCCGCCTCGATCGGCTCGTCCCTCTCCTCCTTGTGGCAGCTGGCCTCTTCGCGTATGGCAACTCTCTGCAAGGACCCTTCGTTCTGGACGATCTCCACGCGATCGAGGACAACCAGACCATCCGAACCCTCTGGCCACCATGGGGCGCTCTGTCCCCCCCCGTACAGTCGCCGCTGACCGGCCGTCCGATCGCGAATCTTTCGTTTGTCCTCAATTATGCCTACGGGGGCCTCGAGGTGGAGTCGTACCACGCGTTCAACCTGGCCCTGCACATCCTCTCGTCTCTGATCCTCTTCGGGATCGTTCGGCGCACGCTCCGATCTCCAAGGCTCGCGTCGCGTTACCGCGACGGCGTGGTGGGAATCCCGGCATCGGTGGCGCTCCTGTGGGTCGTGCACCCTCTCACAACCGAAAGCGTCGACTACACGATCCAGCGCACCGAGCTCCTGATGGGATTTTTCTTTCTGCTGACGCTCTACTGCGCGATTCGTTTCTTCGAGCCGCCGGGACGGCGTGGCTGGTGCGCCGCGGCTCTCATTGCTTTCGTCCTTGGACTCGGTAGCAAGGAAGTCATCGCCGTCGCACCGGCGATCGTCCTCGTTTATGACTGGCTTTTCTGGTCGACGTCCCTGGCAGACGTCCTCCGGCGTCACCGCGCGCTCTATCTCGGCTTCGCGGTCTCTTTCGTCCTTTTCGTTCTGGTGGTGGACACGAAGCTGCGGCAGGCGTTCACCGGCCTCGGCAGCCGCATGTCGCCCTGGGACTACGGCCTGACGCAGCTGGAGGTGATCGTCCGTTACCTGCGGCTGGCCATCTGGCCGCGCCCGCTCGTCGCGGAGTACGCCGGGTGGCCCGTCCCCTCAGTCACGGCTGTCCTCCCGTCTCTAGTCGTCGTGGCAGCCCTCGTCGCGGTGACGCTCTGGGGCCTGATCCGGCGCGCGCCCCTCGCCTTTCTCGGAGTCTGGTTTTTCGCGATCCTCGCTCCGACGTCGAGCGTCCGGCCCCTTGCAGCGGAGATCGCCGCCGAACGCCGAATGTACCTGCCGCTGGCTGCGGTCGTCGTCCTGTTGGTCCTCGCTGGATACAAGCTTCTCCGCTGGGCCGGCGCGCCGCGCGGCGCCGGCATCGTTCTGGTCGCCGCGGTCGCAGTGGCACTCACGCTCATGACGGTGCGCCGCAACGAGGACTATCGGACGACATTTTCTTTTTGGAGTGACATCGTGGCGAAACGCCCGAACAATCCGAGAGCGCGAATATGGATCGGCCAATATTTCTACGATCACGGAAGGATGGGGGAAGCGTACGAGCACTTTTCGACGGCCGTCCGTCTCGTGCCCAAAGACGCGCTGGCTCAATACGGGCTCGGCGTGGTGCTTGCGAGCCAGGGCAAGACGGACGAGGCGATCGATCGCTATCGCATTGCCCTTCGTCTGGACCCCCGGAGCGCGGGGGCGCACAGCAACCTCGGCGTCGCTCTCGAGGGTCGTGGCCTGACCGACGAGGCCATCAGTCACTACCGCGAGGCGATCCGGATCAAGCCCGACTACGCCACCGCCCACTACAACCTCGCGCTCGTCCTGGCGAAGCGGAACCAGGCCGAGGCGATCGAGCACTTCGAGACGGCGCTCCGCCTGAGGCCCGACTTCCCGAGCGCCCGGCGCGCACTCGAAAATCTTCGGAAAAGCCTCACCCCGTGAATGGTGCCGGCTCGCGGATCCGGAGGCTTTCCTGGATCGGACTCTCTCTCGGAGTCGCTCTCGCCGTCGCGCTCGTCGCGTGGCAGGGCGCGGATACGGTGGCGAACCTCCTCGCCTCGACGAGCTGGAAGCTCCTCCTGATCGCGGGCTTCGCGGTGCCGCAGCTCCTCCTTGCCTCGTCCTCGTGGCGTCTCCTTTTCCCCGCGGGAGGCGCGCCCCGCTTCGGCCTCCTCTTCCTGGCGATGTGGATCGGGGTGTCGATCAACCTGATGCTGCCGGTCGCGAACCTCGGCGGCGACGTGGTCCGCGCCCGTCTCCTTGCCCTGTGGACGGGCCGACCCCGCGACGCGGTGGCGTCGGTGGTCGTCGACAAGACGGTGCTGGTCGCAACGCTGCCGGTCCTGGCGGTGATCGGAACCGCGGCTCTTCTACGGATCGTGCCGGACTCCGGATCTTTCGGCGCGGCCGCCGGCCTCGTGGTCCTGCTCGCCATCGCGATTGTCCTTCTCGTGCTCGCGCAGCGCGCCGGCGCCTTCTCCTTTCTCGCGGCCCGGGCGGTCAAGCTCGCCCGCCGGCCCGGTTGGGAGAGCCTCGTCGCGAAGGCGAGCGACCTCGACGGCGCGATCCGAGACCTCTACCGGAGGCCCGCGACGATTCTCGCCGCGTGCTCGCTGCGGATGCTCGGGCGGCTGTCGGCCTCGGGCGAGGTCTGGCTCGCGGCGCGCCTGCTCGGCCATCCGATCACGATCGTCGACGCGATCCTGCTTCGAAGCCTCGGGATCGTGGCCCGGGCGGTCGCATTCCCGGTGCCCGGAGGCCTCGGAGTCCAGGAGGGCAGCTTCGTCGCGCTCGGCGCTCTCATCGGGATGCCGCCCGAAGTGGCGCTCGCGACCTCGCTCGCCACGCGCGTCCGGGAAATCGTCTCGGGCGTGCCGGGTTTGATCGCCTGGCAGTATGTCGAAGGCCGCGGCCTGTGGCGCCGCCGGGCCGCGTAAAGAGAGGACACCGCTCCATGGAGAATACAAATCGGTCGCGCGTTCTGATGATCGGACTCGATTCCGCCGACCTCGATTACATCGAGCCCCGGCTCGGCCTTCTTCCGAATCTTCGCCGGCTCCTCACCGACGGAGTCGTCCGCCGGCTCGAATCGCCCGGTAACGTCATGAGCGCGTGCGTGTGGCCGACGTTCTTCACGGCCTCGCACCCGGGCGAGCACGGTCAGTACTTTCCGATCCAGTGGGATCCCGCGAAGATGGAGCTGCGCCACGTGGACAGCAGCTGGATCGTCTGCGAGCCGTTCTGGCGGCCGCTGGCGCGCGAGGGACTCGAGGTCACGACCCTCGACGTCCAGATGGTTTTCCCGAACCGCACCAACGCGGGCGTCGAGGTGGTGAACTGGGGATCGAATACCCTCGGCGGCTTTCACTGCAACAAGCCGGAGGTCGCGCGGGAGATCGAGCGCCGCTTCGGTTCCCACGTCCTCGAAGCGGACGTCCCGGTCGAGAAGGGACCGAAGCGCTTCGCCAGCATCCGGAAGTCACTTCTCGCCGGCGTCCGGAAGCGAGGCGAGCTTTCGCGCTGGCTCCTCACGAGCACGACGTGGGACCTCTTCATCACCGTCTTCCAGGAGTGCCATCGCGCCGGGCACTACTTCTGGAAAGACGACGCGTCCGCGGAAGGGTCGTCGGAGGGCGACGTCATGCTCGAGATTCATCGAGCGATCGACCACGAGGTCGGGGTCCTTCTGGAATCGGTGGACCTGAGCAACACGTCCGTCATCCTCTTCTCGCTCCTCGGTATGGGGAAGAACCGCGCGCAGATGCACCTCGTGCCCGAAATCGTGGAACGCATCAATGCGGCGTTCGCCGCACCCGACGGCGTTCTGCCCTCCGAGCGAGAGCGTCCCAGGCGGAGCCTGATGGCTCTCCTCCGCGACCGGCTTCCCGCTCCGCTCCAGGAACGAGTCGCCATGGCGGTTCCTGCGAAGGTTCGCGACTGGGTGGTGGGACGACAGTACACCGGCGCCCTCGACTGGCGATCGACGCCGGGCTTCGCTCTGCCCACCGGCGGCGAGGGTTACATCCGGCTGAACCTGGTCGGACGGGAGTCGGAAGGCTTTCTCGTGCCGGGTAGCGCGCCTCACCGCCGGTACCTCGATCTCCTCCGCGAGGGCTTTCTCTCGCTCCGTGAGGCCTCGACCGGCGAACCGCTCGTCGAGGCGATCACCGATACCGCAGAGCGTTTTCCGGGTCCCCGGAGCGACAACCTGCCCGACTTCTCCGTCACGTGGCGACCCGGCGGTCCCGCCACCGTCGTTCACTCCGAGCGTCTCGGCACCTTCCGCGGGCGGCTCAAGACCGGACGAGACGGCAACCACCGGGCGGTCGCGTTTGCCGCCGTCGCCGGCCCGGCGGCGCGCTCCTCCCAGGCGCAGTCCATGGCTTCAGTCGTCGACCTCGGGCAACTCGCCCGGGATCTCGCGATGGCGCGCAGCGCTCCGGCGTGATCCGGGTCTCGGTCGTCGTCCCCGCCTACGACAACGCGGCGGGCCTGGAGGAGTGCCTTCGGGCGCTCGCCCCCGGAGGCGCGCACGAGATCATCGTCGTCGACGACGGGTCGACCGACGGCACCGGCGCGGTCGCGGCGCGCCTCGGAGCGAAGGTCCTCCGCCTCGAGCGGAACTCCGGCGCCGGAGCGGCGCGGAACTACGGCGCGCGCCAGGCGACGGGCGACGTCCTGCTCTTCGTCGACTCCGACGTCGTGGCCCGCCCCGACACGGTCGCGCACGTCACTCGCGTTTTCGAGGAACACCCCGACGTGGCCGCGGTCTTCGGGTCGTACGACGCGGCGCCCCGGGCGCCCGGCCTGGTCTCGCAGTTCCGCAACCTGCTCCACCACTTCGTGCACCAGCAGGGAGATCGGGAGGCCTCGACGTTCTGGGCGGGCTGCGGCGCCGTTCGGCGGGCGGTGTTCGAGGAGTCCGGAGGTTTCGACACGGGACGGTACACGCGAGCGATCGAGGACATCGAGCTGGGATATCGGTTGAGGGATGCGGGCCACCGCATTCTCCTGGACAAGGATCTCGAGGTGACCCACCTGAAGCGCTGGACGCTCGCCTCCTTCCTGCGCACCGACGTCGTCTACCGCGCGCTGCCCTGGTCCCGACTCATTCTCCAGCGGCGCGCGCGGCTCGATCACCTGAACCTGAAGCCCGCCCACCGCGCGAGTGTCGCGCTCGCTCTCGTCGCGGTCGCCGCGCTGGCGCTCTCGCCTTTCCTCCCGTGGATGCTCGCGATGGCGGGCGCGGCAGCCGGCGGTCTCGTTGCCGTGAACCGGAAGCTCCTGGCGTTCTTCGCCCGCACCCGCGGCGTCGCGTTCGCGGCCGGCTCCGTCCCGCTCCTCATCCTCCACTACCTGGCGAGCGGCGTCGGATATCTCTGGGCCCGGACCGGACATGCGTTCGCGCGGGCGGCCTGAGATGCCCGCGGCGCGCGAGCCGCTGCGGATCGGCGTTGCGGGGTTCGGTCGCCTGGTCCGCGACATCTATCTGCCGGCGTTTCGACGTCTCCCCGGCGCGCGGCTGGTCGCGGTCGCCGACCCGCTCCCGGAGAGCCGGTCGGCGGCGGCGCAACGTTTGCCGGGCGCTGCCGTCTACCCGGATCACCCGTCGCTGCTCGCGAACACGAACCTCGACGGGCTCCTGGTGGCGTCGCCCCCATCGACCCATCTCGAGATCTGGCACGCCGCGTCGGACCGCGGGATCCCGGTCTTCATGGAGAAGCCGTTCATCCTTTCGAATCAGCTCGGACGGATCGAGCGGCGCCCCGGCGCTCGCCTGATGCTCGACCTGAACCGCCGGTTCTGGCCCTCCTATCGGCGGATCGCGGAGCTCGTCCGGGGAGGGGAGCTCGGAAGGCCTGTGCAGGTCGAGTTTCTCTTCTCGACGGACGTGGGTTCCTGGTCGACGGTGACGCAGCATCGGCTCGCGCCGGAGGAAGGCGGGATCCTGCACGACCTGGGGGGACACGCGATCGACCTCGCGGCGGACCTTCTCGGCGAAGAGCCCGAAACGGTCGCCGCCGCGGCGTCGGGAGGGAGCGAGGAGCGCCTCCGGCTGGATCTCGTCTTCCGTGACTCGTCCTCCGTTCACTGCCGACTCGCGTACTCGGCGTCCACCTGCGAGCGCCTCACGGTGCGCGGCCCGCGGGGCCGGCTCTCTCTTCGCGACCCCAACATGGCGATCCACCTCCAGGGCAGGGGGTCGAGGGGACCGGGAGTCGCGGCGCGCCTCCGGGACCTGGCGGCGTACGGCTACCGGGCCATCCGGCGCGACCGGACGATGACGCGCTACACGATCCGGGCGGCTCTCGACTCTTTCGTTCGGGCGCTCGTCTCCGGCGATCCCTTCTCGCCCGGATTCGACGAGGCGGTGGAGAACGTCCGGTGGATCGAAGCGGCGGCGCGCTCGCTCGACGACGGCAGCCTCGCGAAGAGTCCGGCGTGAGCTCCGCCGGCCGCCTGGCGATGATCGGTCTCGACGCGGCGGACCTCGGTCTCATCCGCTCCGCCGGCGACACGCTGCCGAACTTGAGCCGCGCGCTGGCCGCGGGGACGCTGCACACGATGCGCTCCCCCGCGGATCTCCTGACCGGATCCGTGTGGCCGACCTTCTACACGGCGTCGAACCCGGGGACGCACGGCATCTACCACCACCTCCAGTGGGACGCGGACCGGATGAGCCTCCGGCGTCTCGCGACCGACTGGTTCGATTGCGAACCGTTCTGGTCGGACCTCGAACGGCGCGGCCGCCGGGTGATCGCGGTCGACGTGCCGCTCATGTTCCCGGACCGCCTGAGGACCGGCGTCGAGGTCGTCAACTGGGGGGCGCACGATCAGCTCGGACCACTGGCGTGCCGCCCGCGCGAGCTTGCCGACGAGATCCGCCGGCGATTCGGCAACCATCCGATGGGCTGGGAGATCCCGGTCGAGAAGTCGCGGGAGGAGCTGGCCGGAATCCGCGACAACCTGGTCGCCGGAGCGCGGCGCAAGGGCGCCCTCGTCCGGTGGCTGCTGGAGTCCCACCCCTGGGACTTCTTCATCGCGGTCTTCGGGGAGACTCACCGGGGCGGCCACATCCTCTGGCCCGACGGACCCGGCGGCGAGACGATTCCGGCAGGCGCGCTCCTCGACGTCTACCGCGCCGTGGACGAGGCCCTGGGCGAGATCCTGACGGCGCCGTCGCTGGCTGGCGCCGGGCGAATCGTCTTCGCCCTTCACGGAATGGGCCCCGATCCCTCTCAGGATCACTTCGTGCCCCGGGCGATGGACCTCGTGAACGCGCGCTTTCCCGGGCGCACCCCGGACGGCAGGGAGGACGCCGCCGCCCGGCCTCCGCGCGGATTCGTCCGACGCCTGCGCGAGAGCGTGCCGGCCGCGATCCAGAACTGGGTCGCGCACCGGGTTCCGGTCGGCGTGAGAGACGCGGTGGTCAACCGGGCGATCGTCGCGGGCCACGACTGGGCGCATACCCCCGGCTTCGACCTGCTCGCGGACATGCACGGCTACATCCGGCTGAACGTCCGCGGCCGGGAGCGGGAGGGATCCCTGGAGCGCGAGTCGAAGGTCTTTCCCCGATACGTGGACTGGGTGCGCGAGTGTTTCGAGAGCCTCACGTTCCCGGACACCGGCGACCGTCTCGTCCACTCGGTCGAGCTGGCGAGCGACGCTTTTCCGGGACCGCGCCTCGACCATCTCCCGGACCTGATCGTGACGTGGGCGGGCCGTCCGCCGGTTTCGCGGGTCGAGTCGCGGCTGCTCGGACCGATCACCGCGGCGCACGCGACCGGCCGCAGCGGAAACCACCGCCGCGACGGCTTCTGCGTGGTGTCCGTGCCGGGACGGGAGCCGCCCGCGCTGACGGACATCCGCGACCTCTCGGCGTTCGCGCGCGGAGTCGTCGAATGACACCGCTGTGTCTCGTCACGGGCGCGCCGGGGTGGCTCGGCACCCGCTTCGTCCAGGTGCTGCGGAACGGGCTCCCCGAGCTGCCCGTCGCCGGACCGCCGCGAAAGATTCGCTGCCTGGTCCTGCCCGGAACGCCGACCTCCGCGCTCGCGCGGTTCCCGCCGGACGTCGAGACGGTCGCGGGGGACGTCCGCGATCCGCGCGCGGTCCGGGAATTCGTCCGCGGCGCGGAGGGAGCGGCGCTCTTTCACCTGTGCGGCGTCGTCACTCCACCGCGCACGCGCGACTTCCACGACGTCAACCTCGAGGGGACGCGAAACGTGCTGGAGGCAGCGGCGAACGCCGGCGTCGGGCGCACGATCGCGATCTCGTCGAACACGGTCGCGGGACCCAACCCGTACTCCACGCACCTGTTCGACGAGGACGCCCCGCAGAATCCGCAGCTCCCCTATGGACGCTCCAAGGCGCTGATGGAGGATCTCGTCAACGAAACCTTCGCGACGGGTCGGCTCGAGACCGTGATCATTCGACCGTGCCGCTTTCACGGGCCCGGCCAGCCGCGAGCGCGGTCGCGCTTCTTCCGCATGATCCGGGAGGGCCGCCTCCCGATCGCGGGCCGGGGCGAGTCGCGCTGGTCCCTGTCGTACATCGACGACATCTGCCAGGCGCTGCTGCTGGCCGAGCGCACTCCCGGAGCCGCCGGGCGGACCTACTGGATCGCGGACCGGCGTCCCTGCACGGTCCGCGAGATCGTCAACACCGTGCGATCCCTGCTCGAGAACGAGTTCGGAATGGCGGTCAGCCGCCGGGAGCTGCGAATGCCCACCGCGGTTGCGCGCGCCGCGGCCGCGGCGGATGCGCTCGTGCAGCGGTTCGGAATGCAGCAGCTCCACCTCCACGCGCTCGGGCACCTGCAGGTGTCGAGCGCCTGCTCCATCGCGCGGGCCGAGCGCGAGCTCGGCTACGACCCGAAGGTCGGGCTGGAAGAGGGGACCCGCCGCGCGATCCGCTGGTGCCTGGACAACGGGCAGGAGATCTAGGGCAATCCAGGGGGTCAGGTCTCCACTTGCCACATTGGGGGTCAGGTCTCCACTTGCCACGTTGGGGGTCAGGTCTCCACTGACTTGCGCCGCGGCGGTCGCCGCGCGACCGGCGGCTGAGAATTTTCAAACCGGGGCCCCTAAGTACCCTGACCCCTCAAGCCGCGAAATACCGCGCCTGCGGGTGGTGGATCACGAGGGCGGAGACCGACGCCTCCGGATCCATCATGAAGCCCTCCGTCAGCTCGACCCCGATCTTGCGTCCGTCCAGGAGCCGGAAGAACGTCGCCTGGTCGCCGAGCTCGGGCCACGCGGGATAGCCCGCGCTATACCTTTTGCCGGTATAGCGGGCCTGGAAGCGATCCATCATGGTGGTCGCGGGCGGATCCGGCAGACCCCACCGCTCCCGGATGACCTGGTGGATCCGCTCCGCCGCGCCCTCCGCCGCTTCCACCGCGAGGGCCTGGAGCGCGTGGCAGAGGAGGTACTCCCCCTCGTGCTTGAGCGCGTCGGCGCGCGGTCGGATCCCCTCGCCCGCCGTGGTGAGAAGGAGCGCGACGGTGTCGAGCGCACCCCCGTCCTCGCGCGGCCGGACGAAGTCGGCGAGGCAGAGCCGCTCGCCCGTCGCCTGCCGGGGGAAGTTGAACGTTGCGACCGCGCGACCGCCTTCCACCAGGTGGACCGCGTTCCCCTCGGAGTACGCCTCGAAATAGCGGTACATCGCCTTCGGCTTGATCCAGCCGGCGCGCCGGATCCGGTCGATGACCGCTTCGAGCTCGGCCAGCTTCGCGTCGCCCGACTCCTTCAGCTTCCAGTAACTGCCGCGCAGCCCGAGGTGCTTGGAGTAGAGCATGTGCGGGTTCACGTACGGCCAGACCGCCTCGGGATCGAGCGGCGCGTGGAGGTGCTCCCCGAAGTCCGGCGCGGGCAGTGCCGGAAGAACGTCGATCGAGGCGTTGCGCACGGCCGGCGCGGCGAGCGGGTTGACCTCGCGCTCGGCCGCTGCGGGGCGGGACCGGCGCCGCTCTTCCGACTCGGCGGCGAGCGTCGTCCGCGCGTCGTCGCCGGAGAGGACGCGGTCCGCCAGCGCGAGCCCGCGCATCGCGTCCTCCGCGTAGACGACGAGGCCGCCGTACGCCGCCGCGATCTTGTGGTCCGTGAACCGCTGGGAGAGCGCCGCTCCGCCGACCAGGAGCGGAGGCGTGACGCCCGCGGCCGTCAGGTCCTGCGCGGTCGTGACCATCTGCTGCGCGCTCTTCACGAGCAGCCCGGACAGCCCGATCGCATCGGGCTTGTGCGTTCGGTAGCTCTCGATCAGCTTCTCCGAGGGAACCTTGATGCCGAGGTTGATGACGTCGTATCCGTTGTTGGACAGGATGATCTCGACCAGGTTCTTCCCGATGTCGTGCACGTCTCCCTTGACCGTCGCGAGCACGATCTTTCCCTTCAACGAGTCGGTCGTCTTCTCCATGAACTTCTGGAGGTGCCCGACGGCCGCCTTCATCGCCTCCGCCGACTGGAGGACCTCCGCGACGATGAGCTCGTTCTCGTTGAAGAGCCGGCCCACCTCCCGCATGCCGTCCATGAGCGGTCCGTTGATGATCTCGAGCGGCGCCTTCCCGGCGGTGCGCACGGCTTCCAGGTCGTCGACGAGACCCTCCTTCGAGCCGTCGATGATGTAGCGCGGCAGCCTTTCGAGAGGCGTGCCGGCGCGCGCGACCTTCTCCTTCGGCGCCGAGCCCTTCGCCTTGAAGTGCGCGGCGAAGGCGCCGACCGGGTCGGCGCCGCGGTTGAAGAGCAGGTCCTCGGAGAGCCGCCGCTCCTTCTCCGGGATCGACGGATAGCGCATCTGCTTTTCGGAATTGACGATCGCGAGGTCCAGCCCGGCTTTCACGCAGTGGTACAGGAAGACCGAGTTCAGGACCTCGCGCCCCGACTCGGGCAGTCCGAAGCTGACGTTCGAGATGCCGAGGATCGTCTTGCACTCCGGAAATGCCGCCTTGATCGCGCGGATGCCCTCGACGGTCTCGGCCGCGCTGCCGACGTACTTCTCGTCGCCCGTGCCGCAGGGAAACACGAGCGGGTCGAAGATCAGGTCCTCCGGAGGGACGCCGTACTTCTCGGTCAGGAGCGTGTAGCTGCGACGTGCGATCTCGAGCTTCCGCTCCCGCGTGACTCCCATCCCGTGGACCGGGTCCTCGTCGATCGTTCCGACGACGAGCGCCGCGCCGTACTTCTGCGCCAGGGGAACGACCGACCGGAACCGCTCCTCGCCGTCCTCCAGGTTGATCGAGTTGATGATGGACTTGCCCTGGCTCCACTCCAGGCCGAGCTCGAGGACCTTCGCGTCCGTCGAGTCGAGCATGAGGGGCACCTTCACCATGCGCGTCGCGCGTTCCAGGAACGAGTTGACGTCGGCGACTTCGTCGCGGTCCGGGTCCTGCAGGCAGACGTCGATGACCTGCGCACCGGTCTTGACCTGCGCGCGCGCGACCTCCGCGGCCGCCTCGAACTCTCCGGCGGCGACGAGGCGCTTGAACTTCCGGCTGCCGAGCACGTTCGTCCGCTCTCCCACGAGGACCGGGCGGTTGTCCTCCGTGATCTCCAGCATCTCGATCCCGGAGACGAGCGTCCGCCGGGCCTCCGGGATCCGGCGCGGCTTCCTTCCCGCGGCGACCGCCGCGAGCGCGCGGACGTGGGCGGGCGTCGTCCCGCAGCAGCCGCCCACGATGTCGACCAGCCCCTGGTCCAGGAACCGCGTGAATGCCGCCGCGATCATCTCGGGCGTCTCGCCGTAGCGGCCCTCCTCGTCCGGAAGTCCGGCGTTCGGGTAGCACGAGACCGGCGTCCGCGCGAGCGCGGCGAGGCTTCGCAGGTGGCTCGTCATGAACTCCGGGCCCGTGCCGCAGTTCAGGCCCACCGAGAGCAGCGGCGCGTGCATGACCGACGCGTAGAACGCCTCGATCGACTGCCCCGCGAGCATCGTGCCCATGAGCTCGATCGTCGCGGAGACCATGACCGGCACGCGCCAGCCGACCTCGGCGAAGGCCTGCTCGACCGCGATGAGGCCGGCCTTCAAGTTCCGCGTGTCCTGGACGGTCTCGAGGACGAGGACGTCCGAGCCCCCTTCCAGCAGGCCGAGAGCCTGGACGCGGTAGTGCCCGATCATTTCGCGGAACGTCACGCCGCCCGTGACCGTGATGGACTTCGTCGTGGGACCCATCGAGCCGGCGACGAAGCGCGGGCGGTCCGGCGTGCGGAACAGCTCCGCGGTCGCGCGCGCGATCCGAGCGGCCTCCCGGTTGATCTGCTGGGCCTTCTCGGCCAGGCCGTACTCGGCGAGGACCAGCGGCGTGCCGCCGAAGGTGTTGGTCTCGACCATGTCCGCGCCCGCGTCGAAGTACGCCGCGTGCAGGTCGCGGACGACGTCCGGCCGCGTCAGCACGAGGTTTTCGTTGCACCCCTCGAGGTCGGGCCCGCCGAAATCCGCGGCGGTCAGGTCGCGCGCCTGAATGCCGGTGCCGGTCGCGCCGTCCATGACGAGGACCCGCTCGGCGAGGACTCCGAGGAGCTCCTCCGTGCGCTCGTTCGCGAGAACGCCCGTCTGCCGGGGGATTTCGACCGTCGCCATTTAGGATTTATAATGGATTGGCGCGCCCTTTGCGAGGATTCGCGCCGTGACTGCGGACAAAGACGCCCCTCCGACCGCCGAAGAGAACGAGCGCGCCGACCGTCAGCCGGGCGTCAAGGGACATCCGCAACAGCCCGGAGCGCCATCCGACTCGGCGGATCGGCAGCGCGAGGCCGAGCCCGATCCGGAGGATCGCCGATCCCCATCCGGACTTCTCGACAGGGAGCATCGACCCGGGCCGCACGACCGCAAGCCGTAAGGCTCCCGCTTACACTTCCCCGCGATGCCCCGATGGCTCGCGGCGCCCGTATCTCTCCTCTTCTGGGCCTCCTGCGTTCTCCTCGTCATTCTCTGGACGCCGCTCATCGCCTTTTACCGGCTCGCGACGTTGCGCTCCGATCCTGACCGCTACAAGGTTGGATTCCTCTTCCACCGCATCGCGGTGGTCGCGGGCCGGTTGAACCCCTTCTGGGATTTCCGCGTCGTGGACGACGTTCACCCCGACCCGCGGCGGCCCTACGTCTTCGTCGCGAACCACGCGTCGAACGCGGACCCGTTCCTGGTCGCCATGGTGCCGTGGGAGATGAAGTGGCTGTCGAAGAAATCCATCTTCGACATCCCGCTGCTCGGCTGGATGATGCGCGTCGCGGGAGACGTCGAAGTCGATCGGGGCAACAAAGAAAGCGCGCGTCACGCGATGGCGGAGATGCGCGAGCGGCTGGATCGGAAGCTGTCCGTTCTGATCTTTCCGCAGGGGACGCGCAGCCCGGACGGCACCGTGGGGGCCTTCCGGGAGGGAGCGTTCCGTCTCGCGATCGAGGCGGGCGTGGACGTCGTGCCGCTCGCGGTCACGGGCACCGCGGAGTCCCTTCCCAAGGGCTCCATCGCTTTCCGGAAGACGTCCGCCAGCGTTACCGTGCTGCCGCCCGTATCGACGAAGGGCCTCGCCGTCAAAGATGCGCGGCGGCTCGCCGAACAGGTCCGCGAGGAGATCGCCCGCGCGATCGGCCCGGCTACCGGATCTTCCGGATCGCCGCCTCCGCGGCCCACCGCGCCCGCGGCAGCCTCCTGATCTCTTCCAGCGCCGGCAGCGCGGAGGCTGCCGCCGGGCCGATGGCGCCCAGCGCGTCGGCCACGCTCCGGAGCACGTGGACGTGCTCGTCGCGCACTCCGGCCGCCGCGACGAGCGCCGGAACCGCCGGCGCCGCGTTCGGCCCGATCGCCGCGATCGCGTTGGCCGCCATCATCCGCACACCGGTGTCAGAGTCCGCGAGCCGCGCCACGAGCGCGTCGAGAGCCGGGAGCGCGGCGGCCCCGGTCTCCTTCAGCCGGAGCGCCGCGAGGCCGCGGACGATCGGGTCCTCGTCGGAGAGTGCCTTCACCAGTTCGGCGACCGTGGACGCTCCGCGAAGCCGCTCCGCGGGCGGCTGCCGTCGGGCGCTTTGCAACCACGCCTCGGGACCGACCTTCGCGAGGATGACGTTGTCCACGCCCAGGTTGTAGCCGCGCGAGGCCTCGGCCTTTCCGGTGCAGACGAACGAGATTACGTGCCGGCCCTTCGTGAGGCGGGGCCACCCGAGCAGGAGATCGAGGCCCACGTAGGTCTCGGGCTTGTACCCGTCGAGCTGTCCGGTCGGCAGGACGTCGGCCCCCGGCTCGTGCTCGAGCTCCGCCGACTGGACCGGCTTCCCGTCGAGGAGCGTGGCGTAGGTCCCATAGTCGAAGCTCTGCGCGACCTGCGTGACGAGCTCGTAGGTCCCGTCCTCCTTCACGTCGAACGGCACGTCGAGCCGCGAACCGGGCCCCTCGCCTTTCAGGAACAGGACGTCCTTGGACCAGAAGAGGTCCTTCGAGACCGAGACCACGCCCTTCACGGACCGCGCGCCGGCGAGCGCCGTCTCTTCGACCTCGATCTGCCGCGCGTTGCCCTGCGGCAGCCGCGCGTCGCCGTACGGCGGCTCCGGCTGGTCCGACGCGACCCCAACCTGGTACCAGTACGCGACGCTCGACATCAGGTCCGTCCGTTCCCCCGAAGCGGACTTGACCGAGCCGTCCGCGTTGAAGGTCCACCCCCGGTGCTCGAAGACGAACCGCAGCGACTTCGAGAACGGGATCGGGTCCGCGAGATGCCACCGGTAGGCCGTCATCCGCGAGCCGAGCCCGGTCCCCTCCGCCACCGAAGCGCCGGCGTAGGGCCCCGTGTCCACGCGCAGTCCCCACGCGTCGTTGAAGTAGTCCTCGGTGCCGGTCCCCTCGATCGACGGCTTCTTCTCGCCGTCCACGAAAAAGAAGTCGTCGCCCTCTCCGAACCAGCCCGCCTCCGCCTGCACGACCGAGAGCACGGTCCCAACGTAGTGACCCCGGCCGTGCACGTCGAGAACTTCGTAGGGCGCCTCCCCCGCCGCCGGGAGGGCCTGCCGGTACCGCGCGTGGAAGTACGCGACCTGCGGCGCGAGCGACGGCACTTTCTTCCAGTCCACGTGGTAGTAGAGGTTCGAGACGCGCCGGCGCCCCTCGTTCGTGACCGTGATCCGGCAGGACTTCCGGAACGGCATCGGCCAGTAGCTGTTGCGCGACCGGCCCTCCGAGCTCGCGCGGATGACGAGAGAGTCGACCGGCCGCTCTAAGCCGTGCCCGACCGCGAAGAAGTCGCCGATCGGCGCGTCCACCGACGCCACGCGGCTTCCGTCGTAGTAGACGCGCAGCCGGAGCAGCCTCGGCCAGCCGTATTCGTTCGCCGCGACCGTCAGCCAGAGGTGCGTGATCACGCCGGGCCCGGTCAGGTTAGCCAGCGTGACCGTTTCTCCCGGGATCGGCCGCTTGCTGTCGTCGTTCGAGCTCCAGTCCGCATTGTTGCTGGAGGACCGCCGGGCCCGGAAGTCCCGCGTCTCTGGCAGGCGGGACAGGTCGATCGGCTGGGTGAACGCGGGAGCGGCCGGGAGGAGGAGGGTCACGGCCAGGAGGGGACAGACCACGGTTTTCGCCATCATGGCGATCACGGGGTGGAGTCTCTGGAAACCGTGGTCTGTCCCCGAATCTGCTCGAATGGGATATCGAGGATCGGGTAGGTCTCCCACCCCTTGTAATTGAAGTGCCACCACTCGCCGGTGTCGACGACGAATCCCTCCTTCTCCATTTCGGCGCGGAGGAGGTCCCGGCGGGCCCGCTGCTCCGCGGTTCCGCCGGTGTAGCTCGGGGCGGCGCGGTCCGTGAACTCGTCGTAGGTGCTGGGCATGTCGGCCTCCTTGCCGGTCGCGATCTCGTACATCGAGAGGTCCACGGCCGCGCCGCGGTTGTGCTTGGAGCCCTTCGCGGGGTTCGCGACGAAACCCCGCTCGCGCTTCTCCTTCGGGGTGACCTCCCAGAAGTGCTTCGTGACGGACCAGGGCCGGTAGCCGTCGAACACCAGGAGACCCCAGCCCTTCTCGTGGAGCGAACGCCCGACTCGCACGAGCGCCTCGGCTGCCGGGCGCTGCAGAAAAGCCCGCGGCTGGCGGTAGACCGGCCGGCCGGTGAAGTTGTTCGGGGTGGCGTAACGCACGTCGAGGTGGATCGTCGGATCCACCTTCACGAGCTCGACGAGGTCGACCGGGCGAAACGTTCCGCGCTCCTTCGGCGGCGACTGCGGGATCGTGGAGCAGGCCGCGAAGAGTACGGCGCAGGCGAGGCCGATGAGGGCGACTCGGGAGCGGGACCTCGAGAAAGCTGGCATCTTTCCTCCGGATCGAGTGAGAAACTGTTTCATCACTCACCGTCCGGATCAAGGAGGATGGAATGACGTTGAAACCGGCTCCCCTGCTGATCCTTACCCTCACGCTCGGATGCGGAAGCGCTGCCCCGCCGCCGCCGGCTCCGGCGCCCGCACAAGCCGCCGCGGTGCCGGCGGCCGCTCAACCTGCAGCGCCCCCGGGTCCCGCAGCCCTGCAGAACCCGAATCAGGAGACCAACGACCGGATCGCCAAAAAGATCGCGGACGCCATCGCGGGTCACGAGAACGAGCCCGCGGAGCAGGTCTTCAAGAACATCCAGTCGTTGAAGGGAATGCCGGCGGGCCGGCTGGTCCGCGTCATGAACATGGGCTACAGCCGCGCCCTCGGCGTCACCTGCATGCACTGCCACGGCGAGTCCGACTTCTCGGCCGACGACAAGCGGCCGAAGCGCGCGGCGCGCGAAATGATGGTGATGAACAAGGCGCTCAACGAGCAGTTGAGGAGCCTGAAGAACCTGGAGGGAAAGCCGGAGGAGAAATTCGTCAGCTGCGGGACGTGCCACCGGGGCCACGTCGATCCGAACGCGGGGCTGCACTGACGTCCGCGGGGCCCACGTATTCCACGGTGATGGTCTTCATGACCGATGGATGAGTTCCTTCTCCACGAGAGGGAGTGGCCGGCGGCGCTCGCCGACGCTCCGAGAACGCTGCTGCGCCAGATCGTCGCCGGCACGCGCCAGAACCCCGCGCTCGTCGGGCTCGCCGCGGGAGGCTCGTTCCGGTCCGGGCGGATGGACGAGTTCTCGGACCTCGACCTCGTCGTTGTCGTGGAGCCCGCGGCCTCGCAGGAAGTTCGCGGAAAACGCGGGGCGCTGGCGGCGGCGCTCGGACCCCTGCTCGCCTCCTTCACGGGCGAGCACGTCGGGGAGCCCCGGCTCCTCATCTGCCTCTACGGGCCGCCGCCCGTGCACGTCGATCTGAAGTTCGTGACGCCGGACGACCTCGCGGTCCGGGTCGAGACGCCGACCGTTCTCTGGGATCGGGACGGCCGGGTCCGCATCGCGCTCGCCGCCGGAACTGCCGCGTGGCCCGCACCCGACCCCCAGTGGATCGAGGACCGCTTCTGGATCTGGGTGCACTACGCCGCCGCGAAAATCGCGCGGAGCGAGCTCTTCGAGGCGCTGGACTTGATCGCCTTTCTGCGCGGCCAGGTTCTCGGCCCACTCGCGCTGAAGGAAGCGGCCGCGCAACCCACCGGCGTCCGGCACGTCGAGAAGATGGCGCCGGCTCGCGCCCGGCAGATGCAGGAGACCGTCGCGCGCTACGACGCGCGGGACCTGGTGAGCTCGGTGCGCGCCGCGGTCGCGCTGTACCGCGAGCTGCGGGACCGCGCCGAAGTCGAGGGACTTCAGCACCGGACGGAGGCGGAGGAGGCCGCGGCCGACTATCTCGACTCCGTGGCGCGGCGGCTCGGAAACCCGGATGCCCTCCCGGCGTCCGAGTAAGCACCGGCAGTTCCGCGCCCGAAGCCGCGCGGAGTGGCGGAGGTGGCTGGAGCGAAACCACGCGACCGCGCGTGAGGTGTGGCTCGTCTACGCGAAGAAAAGCTCCGGCAAGCCGACCGTGCGGTACGCGGAGGCGGTCGAGGAGGCGATCTGCTTCGGCTGGATCGACACCACCGTGAACCGCCTCGACGCTAACTATTACGTCCAGCGGTTCACGCCGCGCATCGACGTTCGGAACTGGTCGAAGCTGAACCTGGACCGTTTCGACCGGATGGTCGCGCAGGGTCTGATGACCGACACCGGCCGCGCCCGGCGGCCGCCCGACGTGAAGCCCCCTCCACGCGCCTGGACGCCCGCGACCCCGTGCCGGCCTTCATCCGCCGAGCACTCTCCGCCCATCCCGCCGCGCGGCGGACGTTTCTCGCGCTCGCTCCCACGTACCGCCGGGACTACGTGCGGTGGATCGTCGAGGCGAAGAAGCCCGAGACGCGGGAACGGCGTCTCGCGGAGTCCATCCGCCGTCTCGAGTCCAACCGCAAGCGCGTCCACGATCCGGAGATTCGTCCGCGGAAACGGTGACCTCGTCCCGGCCCCGCCCAAACTTTTTCGGCGTCGGGTCGTAGCAGGCCCCGCAGATGCGCCTTTCGCGGAAAGCTTCGCTCGGCGCGCTTCTCACGATCGCCATTTCCACGCTCGCGAGCGCGGTTCCCGTCGCCCGACTTCCCTCTCCCGACCCGCTCGCCGCCGAGATCGCGCGCTGGCCCACCCTCCTGAAGAACCACGTCTCGAAGGACGAAATGGGGACGCAGGTGAAGGAGGCGGTGACTCCCCCGTGACGAAAAACAAAGCGGCTGTCGAGAGGTACCTCGACGGATTCCGGAAGTCCGACCACGGCCAGATCCTGTCCTGCATGACCGAGGACATCGAGTGGGAGATGCCCGGCGCATTCCATCTCACCGGGAAGAACGCGATCGACCGGGAGATCGAGAACCCCGGCTTCGTGGGCAGTCCCACGATCACGCTCGTCCGGATGGTGGAGGAGGACGACGTGGTGGTCGCCGAAGGAACAGTTCGGGTCCAGAGGAAAGACGGCGGATTCCTCGACGCCCTGTTCTGCGACGTCTTTACCCTGAAGAAGGGACTGATCCGGAAGACCATGACCTACTAGGTCGACCTCAAGTAGAGGCTTCCGCTGCTCCGGCGGGACTAGAATCCCCGGCGAGGAGGTCGAGAATGTCGAGAAAGCTGGTTTGTCTCCTGGCTATCGGGATCGCGTGCGGGGTTGCCTCCGCACAGGAGGCCAACCCGGCGCACATCTTGTTCACTCCAACCGAAGCGAAGTGGGGCCCGGCTCCTCCGGTCTTCGAGAAGGGCGCCGCCTTCACGGTCGTCTCCGGAGACCCGAGCAAGGCCGGGATCTACGTGGTGCGGCTGAAGATGCCGGCGGGATACAAGGTTGCCCCGCACTGGCATCCCACTGACGAGCACGTCACGGTCCTGTCGGGGAGCTTCGCCCTGGGCATGGGCGAGAAGTTCGACCAGCCCAGCATGAAGACGCTGCCCGCGGGTGGCTACGCCCTACTGCCGGAGAAGATGCCGCACTTCGCAATGGCCAAGACGGCAGCGATCGTCCAGGTCCATGGTGAAGAGCCGTTCGCCTTGACTTACGTGAACCCTGCGGACGATCCGAGCAAGCGGGCGCCGGGAAAATAGAGCCGCCGAACAAACGGACCCAGCCGGCGGTGCCGCGGGTCGACCGTCCGTCCAAGCATGGCGCGATATTGGTGGCAATGCACTTCCTGCGGCGACCGGCCGGCGTGGCTGACGGTTTGTCAGTCGCGCAGCATCGCGGCATTCATCTGGGATGAGCTGGCGCCCAGCGGCTGGGATCAGCGCCTTCTCCGGCGCCGTTGCAAGTGCAGGCGCCGCTCGCTGCGCATCACGTACCGATCCGGGCGCGGCGATCCCGACCGGATCAGCGTCAATCACATCGTCGGGATCGGCCCGGAAGGCGACTATCTCCCGATGCTCTGGGAGACTTTTCGGCATTCGAGTCCCCGGACGAAATGGATCGACTTCAAGTACCAGCGGGGTCGGAGCCCCTGGGGCCTCACGAAGCGCGTCATATGGAAGAAGGCCCGGCTCGCGCGCCTGCTTCGAGCGTACGATCGCTCGACGTCAGTCCGAGGAGGTGCGACGTGATCAAGCTCGCGATTCCGCTGCTCCACGTCTCCGACTCTGCGCAGGCCGAGGAGTTCTACTGCAGCCGCCTCGGCTTCCACCGTCAGTTCGCCTTTCGCCTGGACGACAGCCGCGCCGACCCCTGCTTCCTGGGACTGTCGCGGGACGGCGTCTCCCTGCACCTGTCGTCTTTCGCGGGCGACGGCGTTCCCGGCGGGGTCGCCGCATTCATCGTCGACGACGTGGACGCGCTTCATTCCGAGCTCGCCGCAAAGGACGTCCCGATCGCGCTCGCGCCGACGGACCAGACCTGGGGGAAGCGGGAGATGTACGTCCGGGACTCCGACGGCAACATGCTCCGGTTCATTCGCGAGGCCGGCGGCTGAGACCGCGTGATTCGCCGGCCCGCGAAGGTTACTTCCGCTTGAAGAACTGAACGGCTCGCTCGTGCTTCTTCGCGGCCGCAAGGCTCGCGAAGGTGCCGAGGTTCTTCCGCTTCCCGGTCTTCGGGTCCTTCTTGCGGGAGTAGAGGCGATATCCGCCCGACGGAGCTTTCGGATCATGCGGCTAGCATATGACCGTGACCCGAGCGTTGCGTCAGAGCCTGGCCGCCTCGGGCGTCGGACGGTCCGACGGCTTCCGGTGGCGCGGCACCGAAGTCTCCCGCCTCGAGGGCTTCACCGACGCCGTGTTCGCCTTCGCGGTGACGCTCCTCGTGGTCTCGCTCGAAGTGCCGCGGACGTTCTCGGACCTGCTCGTCGTCATGCGGGGGTTCTTCGCGTTCGCGATCTGCTTCGCGGTGCTGATCGGAATCTGGCACGAGCACTACGTCTTCTTCCGCCGGTACGGTTTCCAGGACGGCGCGACGATCTGGCTGAACGCCGCACTCCTCTTCGTCGTGCTCTTCTACGTCTATCCGCTGAAGTTCCTCTTCACGCTCGTGGTCAACCAGCTCTTCGACCAGGGGCCGGCGGAGGCGGCCGGCTTGATCGAGCCGTCGCAGGCGAGAGACCTGTTCGTCATCTACGGCGCCGGAGTGATCGCGGTGTTCTCGATGCTCGCCCTGCTCTACTTCCATGCGCTGCGCCGGCGAGCGATGCTCGGGCTCGACCCGGTCGAGACGTTCGAGACCCGATCCAGCATCGCCCGCAATCTCATGGCCGCCGGAGTCGGAGTGGTATCGATCCTCATTGCGCTCGCCGTGCCGCAGCGCATGGTCGGCCTCGCCGGCTACGCCTATTTCCTTTTCGGCCCGGTCTTCGCGCTCCACGGCGCGGTAGCCGGCGCGCGGCGGAGAAGACTCTAGCGCCAGGGCGCGATCGAGACGATCTCCGCCGGCTCCCCGTTGGGGAGGAGCGCCTGCTCCCCGGTCTTCTTGCCGAGGAGCTGGCGCGAGTACTCCGACTCGTAGGAATAGACCCCGTCCTCGGGGCGGGAATCCCAGGGGCCGAGGATCGTCGCGGCCTGCTCGCGGCCGGACGCGATCTCGCGGAGGAGGACGCGCGTGCCCACACGGACCTCCGAAACGTCGATGCGCGTGGAGTCGAGCGTTCGCGAGCGCGACAGCTCGTCGGCGAGCGACGCGATCCGCGCCGAGAGGTATTCGTGCTTCTGGCGCGCCGAGTGATACTCGAAGTTCTCCTTGAGGTCGCCGTGCTCCTTCGCCGCCTTCATGGCCTCGGAGTTGGCAGGCAGTTCGACCTGCTTCAAGTGCGCGAGCTCGGCGCGCTTCGCGTCGATCGCCTCCGGTGTGCCGTAGAGGTAGTTCGCGGCGGGGGCGCGAAGTCCCGGGTACTTCATGAGGAGCGCCTCCCGGACCGTTCCCCGGCGGTGCTCCTCGAGGCCGCCCGCGCGGGAGAGCGAGGTCAGGAACTCGCGCGCCTCGGCCTCCGACGACGCGCGCCGCACGAGCGCGACCGCGAGGCCGCCCGGTTCGAAGAACGCCTTGATGCGGGCCCGGATCGACGCGAACTCGTCCTGGCGGAGCGCGTCCAGGAGGGCGTGAAAGAGCGGGGACGGCGCGGCGATGGACGACGCCTCGGGGTCGAGCCGCTCGGCGAGCCAGACGAAAGCGCGCGGAGCCAGCCGCGGCGACCGCATGACGCGGCGAACGACCTCGTCGCGGCGCTCGGGCCGTTCCCCCAGCGTGTCGTAGATGTAGGCGAGGACGCGCGAGTCCTCCTCTTCAGAAAAGCGGGCGAGGAAGATCACCTCCCAGTCTTCCCGCCGCGCCCGGACCTCGGCGAGCGCTCTCTCCCGGGCGGTGTGGTCGCGCATCCGGGAGAAAACCGCGGGCAGGTCGGGAGAGGACAGAAGAGCTTCGGCCGGAAAAGCCTCCGACTCCCCCGGCGCGAGGCGCGCCGCGGCCTGCGAGAGCTCCCACGCGAGGCCCGGCTCGCCCTGCGCCGCGGCACTTCGCGCCTGCGACGCGAGGGACCCCGCAAAGAAGAGGGCGAGCTCACGCGAGCGTTTCGCATGCTTTCGCGCCAGCTCGAGCTGGTGGGGAGGATCCGAGGCGGCGAACTCCCGGCGCACCGTTTCGTCGGCCTCGCCGGCGCTGGCGCTCCAGGAGACTTTCGCGCTCTTCGAGGCTCCACCCACGAGAAGCTGAGGGTGGCGCCGGGCCGACGTCCAGAAGGAGGTCCACCGATCATCGGGAACGATTCCCGAGAAGTGATCGCGGACCTCCGCGACCGTCAATGGCCGGCCGAAGCTCTCGAGGAGATGGTGGACCGTCTCGGCCGGCTCCTTCGCCGCGGCCTCGCCCAGCGTCCCGGGCTCGTCGACCTTCCGGCGGAGGAAGTGACCCGGCGGCAGCGGCTCCAGATTTTTCTCGGCGGAGACGATCGACAGCGGCACTTTCGCGCCCGCGACCTCCAACCGGAGGACGTCGAGCGCCGGGTTCATCTCGACGATCCGGCCCGCACCGCGCCCGGCCAGGTAGTACACGTCGCCCGGCACGAAGCGGAGCCAGCGCGCGACCCGGCGGGCCGCCTCGGACGGATCGGCGGCCGTGGTGATCGCGTTCTGGGCCAGGACCGCGGCGACCGCCGGATGGCCGCGAAAACGGTCGCGCAGGGCAGCTTCGAGGTCCGCGCGGGCCCGGGAGTCCGTCGGGCTCATGCGGACCATCTCCGACAGGACGTCGATCCGCGCGCCGGCGTCCTGCCGCTCGGACTGGTAGTCGGCGAGGAACCGCAGCCACGACGCGGCCTGCGCCGAGCCCTCGGCGCCCTTTTTCTTGACGGCGGCGGCGAGAGCGAAGAAGAACGGGAGATCCGTGGGCGTCTCCTCCATGCGGCGAGTCCAGACGTCCTCGAGCTCCGCGAACTTCTTCTGTTCGATCAGCTGGGCGACGTCGGGGGGGAGGGGGGGTGCGGAGGACACGAGGCAGGATGATACCTATTGCGCATGGGGACCTGGCTGGTGACCGGCGCCAACCGCGGAATCGGACTGGAGTTCGCGCGCCAGCTCACGGCTCGCGGCGAGCGCGTGGTCGGCACCGCGCG
>JBBQKV010000031.1:0-24259 GCA_038327245.1 Acidobacteriota bacterium | reverse complement strand
GTCGAGGGGCTCGAAGTCCCGGTCGCGGCATTGGAAGACGTGATGCGTTTGAAGAGCGTCGCCGGCCGTCCGAAAGATCGAGTCGAGCTCGAGATCCTCGGAGCTCTTCTCCAAGAGATCGAAAGGGTTCGAAAGAAGCGTTGACGGGCTAGGGCGACGGCGGTTCGACCCGGCGCGCGCCGCCGTCCTCTTCGACGATTCGCCCCCACGGTATCCCGGGATCGTGCTCGAAGACGCAGAGCCATCTCTCCGAGACGGCGCTCGCGAGGAGCCGTCTCTTGTTCTCGACGAGGTCGACGGGGTAGAGGTCGTAGGCCATGATCCACGGGATCGGGACGTGCGCCGTGGTCGGCAGCGCGTCCGCGAAGTAGAACGCCACGTGGCCCTCGGACTCGACCCGGATCGCCTGCATGCCCGCGTTGTGCCCGCGGACCGGCACCACGGTCACTCCCGGCCGCACCTCGACTTCGCCCGTGACGACCTCGAGCTTTCCGGCGCTCGCGCACGGTTCCCAGTCGTCCGGCCGGTACGAAGCGCGATCGCGCTCGTTGGGAGACCGGGCGTGGGCGAGCTCCTCAGCCTGGACGTAGACCGTCGCATTCTGGAACGCCGGAACCGTACGTCCGTCGGCGCCGAGCCGGGTCGCGCCTCCGGCGTGATCGAAGTGGAGGTGGGAGAGAACGAGTGCATCCACATCCTCGGGACGGACGCCGAGATCCTGCAACCCTGCGACAACCGTCGTCCGGTCGTCGATGGCGAAGCGGTCCCGGTCCTTCGGATCCCACTTTTCTCCCAGCCCCGACTCGATCAGCGCCGTGAAGCCGGATCCGCGCACGAGCAGGCAGTTCGTCGCGAGGCGGATCCGGTTCCTCTCGTCGGCCGGGAATTGGCGCTCCCAGAGGACTTTCGGAACGACGCCGAACATCGCTCCGCCGTCCAGGCGGAACCCCGGTCCGCGCACCAGGTCGAGGCGGAGATTCCCGAAGCGCATCGAAGAATCTTGTCATTCCGAGGAGCGAAGCGACAGGGCACCGAGCGCCAGAGCGCGACAAGCGCCGTCGTCGAGACGGCGCTAATCTCTCGCTCGACGAGGAAGAGATCCCTCGCTTCGCTCGGGATGACAATAGGGTTTCGTGAAGCTCCACTTCTACGGCACGAAGGGCTACGTGGAGGAGTCTTCCGCGGAGCACGCGGGCCACTCCGCCTTCACCGTGGAAGCCGAAGGGTTCCGGCTGCTTTGCGATTTCGGCGAGAACCGCCGCGGCCTCCTCGCGGAAATCCGACCGGATGCCATCTTCATTTCCCACGCGCATCCCGATCACGCGGGGGGCCTGGAGGAGGGCACCTCCGTCCCGGTGCACGCGTCCGCCGTCACCCACGAGCTCACGGCGAAGATGCCGGTCGAAACGCGAATCGTCCTGGAGCCGGGCCGCGCGGTCCGCGCCGGCCCCTTCCGTTTGACCGCGATGCCCGTCGTCCACTCGGTGCGCTGCCCCGGTACCGGTGTGCGCCTGGAGGTTGGCGGCCGGCTGCTCGTCTACTCCGGGGATCTGGTGTCCTTCGAAGACCCCGACGCGGCGCTCGACGGCGCGGACGTCTACGTCGGCGACGGCTCGACGCTCACCGGCTCTCTGGTCCGGCGCCACGCGAGCGGAATGCTCCTCGGCCACACGACCGTGCGCGCGCAGCTCGGCTGGCTGGCAAAGCGGGGGATCGGCCGGGCCGTGTTTTCCCACTTCGGGAAGGAGGCGATCGCGATGGGGGAGGAAGCTCTCCGGGAAGCGCTCGCGAAGCTCGTGTCGGAGCGCCTCCCGGGAGGCGAGGTTACGGCCGCCTGCGACGGCCGGACCCTGAAAGTCTAGCCGTCGAAGCCTTACTGCGGCGAAGCCGTCGCCGCGCCCCCGGCGCCGGGTGCCAGAGTTTTCGCTTTTATCGCAAGACCTCCCGAAAAGAATTCCTCATGCCGGCAAGAGGGCACTGCAGGATTCGTTCCGGCGTCTATCTCCTTCCGCCGGAAGGGGTCGGAATGGTTGAGCGAAGGATGGGGCGGGAAAGAGTCAGGCGCGGGTGGGGAGCTCCGATCGCGCCGTCACGGGGAGAGCCGCGGGCGGCGCCGAAGGAGCGGCGACCGTCCGCGCCGTCTCGGGAGCTCCGACCGCGCGCCGCGCTTCCCGCGCCCGCTTGATCAGGGCGAGGATACCGCCGGACATCATCACGTAGAAGCCGGCCCACACGAGGCTGATGAGAGGCTTGCGGGTCACCTCGAGCGACAGCGACTCGCGGGTCGCGGCTTGGTGCTCCAGCGCGGGGTCCTTCGAGATACCTCGCATGCGCAGCGCAACGGAACCGTCCGTAGGCGAAACCGCCATCACCCGCATGAACGCTCCGGGATGCCCGGGGACCGCGGTCTCCGGGGCCTCCGCTTCCGCGCCGTCCATGTGGTACAGGTAGCGGAGCGTCACGTCCTGCTTCGAGCCGTCGGGCGGGGTGATCGTCAGCTCCGTCAGGACCAGAACCTCTTTCTTACCCTGAAGCATCGCCGAGCGGTCGGCGTTGAACTCGCGGAAGGTGAAGCCGGTCCCCTCGATGTTCGTGGTCGTCCCCTTCGTCAGCTGCACGTCCCTCCCGACCCGCTCGGGCTGGCCCGGGTCGTACTGTTGCGGCGAGAGGTAATCGTCGAACACGACGGAGCGGCGGATCGCCGGGTTCGCCATGAGCTGACCCGTTTTGGAGTTCTCGTACATCTTCGGGTACGCGTAGCCCGATTTTCCGGAAGCGGTCCGGACCCGGACTTCCATCGCCTGCTTGCGGCTCGCGGTCCCCGGAACCACGCGGAGGAACGTCAGCGTCTTGTCGCCGACCTTCGTCGGCGTGTTCCGGACGAGCGTGACGCGCTGCGAGTGGGAGTACACGCCGGACACGACGATGCCCGCGAGCATGATCCCCACGCCGACGTGGGCGAGGTAGCCGCCGGCGCCTCCGAGCTTTCCGTTCCTCGCCTTCCGGACGACGGCGCGCAGGTTCATGTCGGCCGAGAACCCGGCCGCGAAGAGGAGCAGCAGGCTGGCGGGGTCCCGTGCGCCGAGCGCGAGCGCGAGCGCGAGAACTCCGGCGGCGACCGCCAGGGATCGCCGCGCGTTTCGGAGGAGCTCGCCCGCCGGACACGACTTCCACGACACGAACGGCACGAGGCCGGAGAAGAGGACGAGCAGCAACGCGGCCGGCGTGGCGGTCTTGCCGTAGAACGAGGTCTGGACCTGCGACGGGTTTCCGGAAAGCCGGGTCAGGAGCGGCGCCGAGGTCCCGAGCAGAATCACGAACGCGAGCGCGCAGAACACCGCGATTCCCAGGATGAAAAGAACGCCCCGCGAGAGGAGACCCGTCTCCTCCTCCGCCGCGACGGGGATCGAGCGCCACCGGGCCGCGATCAGGGCGATCGAACCGACGACGAAGAAGAGAAGGATCGCGACGAGCCACGCTGTGATCCCGAGGTCGATGAACGAGTGGACCGAGAAGTCCGCGAGGACGCCGGATCGCGTCAGGAACGTGCCGTAAAGGATGGTCGCGAACGCGGAACAGGCGAGGATCAGGTTGATCTTGCGGTGCCGCTGGCGGACCCTCTGGAGGAACATTCCGTGGACGAGCGCCGCGGTGAAGAGCCACGGCACGAGGCTGGTGTTCTCGACCGGATCCCACCCCCAGTAACCGCCCCAGCCGAGCGTCTTGTACGCCCAGTAGCCGCCCATGAGGATGGCCGTGCCGAGCGTGACGAACGTCAGCAGAGCCCACGGGATCGCGCGGGTCACCCAGCCGTCCCACCGCTTTTTCCAGAGCGCCGCGACCGCGAACGAGAAGGGGACCGAGAGGGACGCGAAGCCCAGAAACATCACGGGCGGGTGGATGACCATCCAGGGATCCTGGAGCAGCGGGTTCAGGCCGACGCCGTCCTCCGGAACCGGCGGAGGCAGGATCTTGAAGGGGCTCTGCTTGCAGAGGATCGCGACGATGCCGAGAAAGGTCGCGAGGTACACGACCATCACCGGCGCTTCCAGATCCTTCGTGCTCCGGCGGACGACGAGTCCGATCAGCCCTCCCCAGAGGCACCAGAGAAGGAAGGAGCCCTCCTGTCCCGCCCAGAGCGTGGAGAGCAGGAAGTGGAAGGGCAGCTCGCGGCTCGAGTAGGAGTTGACGTAGGAGACGTCGAACCGGTGCTGGAGGAGAAGGGTCAGCAGCACCGCGCTCGCCGCCACGATCGACGTGGCGAACGCGGCGTACGCGCTGCGCGCGAAGGGGAGGAGGTCCGGCCGGCCGCGATCTGCCCGAAGGTACGCGACGAGCGAGGCGATGCCGAAGAGGAGGGCTCCCCAGATGGCGGCGACACCGGGCCAGAAGTACATGCGGAAGCCGGTCAGGGTCCTGGCGGGGTCTTGCCCGCGCCGTAGGCCCGCTCGACCTCGGCGCCCTGGTACTTCGAGGGGCACTTCACGAGGAGCTTCTCCGCGTCGATCCGTCCGTCGCGATAGCGGCCGATCGCGACGATCGAGATGGCGTCCTTGAAGTTCGCGGGTTTGATGCCGCCGTACGTCACGGGCATCCTCGCCCCCCGATCGTCCACGAGGTCGAAGGAGAGCCTCTGGGTCGCGGTGTCGTAGCGATCGCTCGTCTTGTCGAGCCCGCCCATGACCTGGACGACGCCGCGGGCCTTGCGCGCCTCGTCGAAGGAGAGGTAGGGCGTCAACGTCTTCGTGAAGGAAGTCACGCCCAGAAGAACGAAGGCCAACGCGAGAGCGGCCGCGACGACGTAACCTTTTTTCACCGGTTCCGTTCCTGTTCCGAGATGCGGCGGTCCAGCCGCCACAGGTAGAAAAAGAGTCCCACCCAGACGACCACGTTCACGAGGGCCAGGTACGCGAGGCTGGTCACGGGCGCAGTCTGTCGGGGGACGACGCCGAAATCAACCCGCGCCGGAGGCGCAGGAGCCGCGACTCGAGCTCCAGCATCCAGAAGAACAGCCCGGTGAAGGCGGCCAGGGCCGCGAAGAAGACCGTCTTCGTCGGACCGTCCATCAAGACCTTTCCCTCCGGGTTGATGATCGTCTGGGGATGGAGCGACGCAGTCACGCGGGGCACGACGAATACCAAAAACGGCATCAGCACGACGGCGAATACGGCATAGGCGCTTCCGATGCGCGCCCGCCTTTCGGGGTCGTCGACGGCCGCGCGGAGAAAGAGGTACGCCGAGTAGAGGAACACGAGGAGCAGATAGGAGGATTCCCGCGGGTCCCAGTTCCAGTACGAGCCCCACATGATTTTCGCGAATAGGGACCCGGTCAGAAGGGTCAGCACCGCGAAGAGCAGGCCGAGGCGGACGGCGGTCTCCGCGACCTCGTCGTAGCGGGGGTTTCTGGAGACCAGCCAGGCGACCGAGTATGCGGCCGCGACCAGGAAGGCGAGGGCCGCGGTCCACGCGCACGGGACGTGGAAGAAGACGATCCGCGACGACTCTCCCAGGAAGCCCTTCGCCGGCTCGGGCCAGAGAAATGCGGCGGCGACGACCGCGGCCATGGCCGGGAGAAGGAGGAGCTTGAGGTATTTCATCGGTTCTTTGGACTGCTGCGGGTGCAGGCTAATACGGAGGCGGGTGCAGGGCCCTTCGGGACCTGTCCCCGCAACTTGCTTAGGCCTGTCCCCGCGACTTCCCTCAATCCTCCCATGCCACCGCGGCCAGCAGATATGCCGCGCAGGTCGCGGCGCCGTCGTACGCCGCGAGAACGCGCAGCGGCGTTGCCGCCACCGTGCCGTCGGACGCCTGGATCGTCGCGGCGATGGCGGGCAGCAGCAGCGGTACGAGCAGCGGAAACGAGACCACGAGGAAAAGGACGTTGCGCTGCCCGGCGCGCGCGACGAGCGCCGAGAGAAACGTCGAGACGATCGACAGGCCCCAGCCCCCGAGGAGCACGACCGCGACGAGCGCGCCGGGCGAGCCGACCCGCCACTCCAGGAGCAACGCGAACGCCGGCACGGAGAGAGCGGCGATCGCCAGGAAGAGCAGGAAGTTGAAGAGAGCCTTGCCGGCCAGCACGACGGTGCCGGAGGCGACCTTGCGAAGCCCGAGTCCGGTCCCGGTCTCCTCCTCCCGGACGAAGGCGCGCGGAAGCCCGGTCGCCGCGGAGAAGAAGAGGATGATCCAGAGAAGAGAGGCATTCAGGCCGGACCGGGCGTCCGCCGGCAGGCCGAACGGCCCCACCGCGTAGGAGACCAGCGCGAGCGCCGTCGCGGCGAAGAAGAAGATCGACGCGATCGCCACTCGGCGGCGCAGCTCCTGCGCCGCGTCCTTCGCGCAGACCGCCCAGGCGCGCGAGAGGAATCCCAGCCGCGTCTCCATCACGTGTCCCGTGTCCCGTGTCCCGTGTCCCGTCCGGGTGTCCCGAGTTCGAGCACCTGCGCCGGCGCTGGAAGCTCTCCCAGGTCGGTTGCCGCGAGAACGACCGGACCCGCTTCGGCGGCCGCCGCGACGAGGCTGCCGACGGCCTGGCGCCCGGCGGCGTCCAGGCCCGAAAGCGGCTCGTCCAGGAGAAGCACCGCGGGTTCGAGGAGAAGGGCGAAGGCGATCCGGAGCCGCTGCTTCATGCCGGTCGAGAAGTGCTCGACCGGCCCGCCTGCGTCCGCCAGGCCGACGGCCGCAAGGAAAGAGCGCGTGTCCTCGAAAAGGGTCGGGAATCCCGCAACCTTCCGGAAGAAGTCGAGGTTCTCCCGCGCCGTGAGCTCCGGATAGAAGGTCAGGTCCGGGCCGGACCACCCGACCGCGGTGCGGCGCTCCTCCGCCGAGAGCGGCCGGCCGTCCCGTTCGACGCGGACGCTGCCCGCCGTGGGCGCGAGCAGTCCGGCGAGGATCTTCACGAGCGTCGTTTTTCCGGAGCCGTTCGGGCCGACGATCGCGAGAACCCCCCGGTCGAGGAGAAAGGAGACCCCGGCGAAGAGCGGGCGCCCCGGAAAAGACTTCGCGAGGGCGATCGCTTCGATTCGCGCGGAAGCCACGTCTTCCGGTCACGATATCAAAGGCTCGCCGGTCTCGGCTTGAAATGAGATCCGCGCTTCTCCTATGATCCGCCCGGGTTTTGGGGACAGATTTATTTTCTCGCGTCGTTCTATGATCCCCCCGGCCCAGGGAGCGACCTGCGACGGGCCTAAAAGCAGAAAATAAATAAATCTGTCCCCTTTAAGGAGTACCGATGTCGAAGCGCGCTCTCGTCCTGCTGCTGGCTCTCGCGATTCCGCTCTCGTTCACTGCCTGCGGTGGCGGCAAGGACGAAGACGCCCTACTCGATGAGGATGAGCCGACGCCGGCCGCCGGAGCGGCCCCCGCGGTCGGAGCGCCCGCGGCCGGAGCGCCCGCGGCCGCCGCAGCCACGGGCAGCGCGACGGTCACCGGCAAGGTCGCGTTCGAGGGCACGGCGCCCTCGATGGAGAAGATCAAGATGGAGGCGGACGCCTTCTGCAAGGCGGCGCACGCCGCGCCGGTCTATTCGCAGGAGGTCGTCGTGAACCCGAACAACACCCTCCAGTGGGTGTTCGTTTACGTCAAGGAAGGCGTGACGGGAACCTATCCGGCTCCCACGACGCCGGTCACGATCGACCAGCACGGCTGCCAGTACCACCCGCACATCTTCGGAATCCAGGCGGGCCAGCCGCTTCGGATCCTGAACAGCGATTCGACGCTCCACAACATTCACGCGCTGCCGAAGAAGAATCCCGAGTTCAACATCGGGCAGCCCTTCAAGGGCATGGAGACCATCAAGAAGTTCGATACCGTGGAGATGCCAGTGCACTTCAAGTGCGACGTCCACAAGTGGATGGGCGCGTACGCCGGCGTGCTCAATCACCCGTTCTTCGCGGTCACCAACGAACAGGGCACCTTCGAGATCAAGAACCTCCCTCCCGGCAACTACGTGATCGAGGCCTGGCAGGAGAAGTACGGCGCCCAGACTCAGAACGTGACCATCACCGGATCGGAGTCCAAGACGGTCGACTTCAGCTTCAAGGGATAGCGTCACCTTGACTCGTCTCGCGCCGCGAGGCCGGGGCGCCCGCGTCGTCGTCGGCGCGGTCGCCGCGGCGGCAGTGCCGGCGCTCGCGTCGGCTCTCCCGTTCTGGATGAAGCTGCCCGAGAACGTCTCGACGTTCGGCGGGCAGATCGACGGCCTCTTTCGCCTGATCCTGTGGATCACCGGTACGATCTTCGTCCTCGTCGAGGGCACCCTGCTGTTCTTCGTCTTCCGGTACCGGCACCGGGAGGGTCGTCCCGCCCACTACACGCACGGCTCGAACCGGCTCGAGGTGATCTGGACCATCGTGCCCGCGGTCATCTGCGTGGTCCTGGCTCTGCTGTCCCGGCGGAGCTGGGCGGACATCAAGCAGAACATGCCGAAGGGAGCGATGCACGTCGAGATCACGGCCGAACAGTTCGCGTGGAACATCCACTATCCCGGTCCGGATGGCGTCTTCGGAAACAAGGACGACGTGGTGACTTTGAACCAGCTTCACTTCCCGGTGGGCCGGGCGCTGGTCGTGACGCTCCACTCCAAGGACGTCATCCACTCCTTCTTCCTGCCGGAGTTCCGGGTCAAGCAGGATGCGGTCCCCGGAATGACCACGCGGATCTGGCTCGAGGCGACCCGCACCGGCCACTGGGAGATCGCCTGCGCCGAGCTCTGCGGCCTGGGACACTTCCGGATGAAGGGATTCGTGACCGTCGAGACACCCGAGGAGTTCGACCGCTGGCTGGCGGAAACCGCCAGGGAGGCCGCCTCATGAGTTCCGTCGCCGTCGCCCGAGAGCTTCCTCCGGGCGTTCATCCCGAGCCGACGTCCTTCTGGCGGAAGTACATCTTCTCGCTCGACCACAAGGTCATCGGCAAGCAGTACCTCTTCTACGCGCTCTTCATGCTGGTCATCGGGGGCCTGCTCGCGACGCTCGTCCGCTGGCAGCTCGCGTGGCCCGGTCGCCCCATCGGTTTCATGGGGAAGCTGGCTCCCGAGGGGATGCCGGGCGGCGTGATGCTGCCCGAGTTCTACAACTCCCTCTTCACCATGCACGCCACGATCATGATCTTTTTCGCGGTGATGCCGATCCTGCTCGGCGCCTTCGGGAACTTCGTCGTGCCGCTCCAGATCGGCGCGCGCGACATGGCCTTTCCCACGCTCAACATGCTGTCGTTCTGGACGGCAGTGCCCGGCGCGGTGCTCATCATCTGGTCCTTCTTCGTCACCGGAGGCGCGGCGGGAGGGGGGTGGACGTCGTACGCCCCGCTCTCCGCGATCGCCCCGAGAGGTCAGACCCTGTGGCTGATCTCTCTTCTCATCATGGGGATCTCGTCGCTCCTGACGGCCGTGAACTTCATCACCACCGTCATCAACCTGCGCGCTCCGGGCATGACGTTCTTCCGCCTGCCGCTCACGGTCTGGGCGCTCTTCGTGACCGCGATCCTGCTGCTCCTGGCGCTGCCGGTCCTCTCGGGCGCGATGATCATGCTGCTCTTCGACCGAGTTCTCGGGACCACGTTCTTCCTGCCGAAGGGTCTCGTCATTTCCGGCCAGCCGCTGACGAACGCGGGCGGCGGACAGCCGCTCCTCTGGCAGCACCTCTTCTGGTTTTTCGGGCACCCCGAGGTCTACATCATGATCCTGCCGGCGATGGGGATCACCTCGGAGATCCTGCCGGTCTTCTCCCGCAAGCCGATCTTCGGATACCGCGCGATGGCCTACTCGATCCTCGGGATCGCGGGCCTCGGCTGGATCGTGTGGGGCCACCACATGTTCCAGAGCGGTATGAACCCGGTCCTCGGCACGACGTTCATGATCTCGACGATGGTCATCGCCGTGCCCTCGGCGATCAAGACGTTCAACTGGCTGGGGACGCTCTGGGGCGGCTCGATCCATTTCACGACGCCGATGTGCAACGCGCTGGCGTTCGTTTCGATGTTCGTCATCGGCGGGCTCTCCGGCATCTTCATGGCGTCGACTCCCGTGGACATCTACATCCACGACACGTACTTCATCGTGGGACACATCCACTACGTGCTCTTCGGCGGATCGCTCTTCGGCGCCTTCGCCGGCCTGTACTTCTGGTACCCGAAGATGTTCGGCCGGATGATGAGCGAGCGCTGGGGCAAGGTCCACTTCGCGATCACGTTCGTCGCGTACAACTGCGTCTTCTTCCCGATGCACTTCCTCGGCATGCGCGGAATGCAGCGGCGCATCTACGACTACTCGCAGTACACGCACCTGAAAGGCCTCCAGCCGATGAACCAGTTCATGACGATCTCCCTCTTCGTTCTCGGCGCGGCCCAGGTCGTCCTTGTGCTGAACTTCTTCCTCTCGATGCGGCGCGGCCGGCCCGCCGGGGACAACCCCTGGCGCGCCAACACGCTCGAGTGGCAGACTTCTTCGCCGCCGCCGCACGAAAACTTCCACGACATCCCGACCGTGTATCGCGGGCCGTACGAGTACAGCGCCCCCGAGAGGGCCGGGGACGACCACTGGCCGCAGGACGAGCCGCCGTCGGGCGGACCGGTGACCGCGCATGCCTGAGGGGCCGCGGAGCCGGGGGCTGCACCGCTTCGCGATCGCGACGGCTGTCGCAACCCTCGGCCTGATCGTCGCGGGCGGTCTCGTGACGTCGACCGAGTCCGGCCTGTCCGTGCCGGACTGGCCGCTGTCGTACGGCCGGCTGATGCCGCCCATGGTGGGCGGGGTTTTCTACGAGCACGGCCACCGGATGGTGGCGACGACGGTCGGCATCTCGACGGTCATCCTCGCCGTGTGGCTGGCGAGGAGGGAGCCGCGCCGGTGGGTCCGGCGTCTGGGCTTCCTGGCCGTGGCGACGGTCGTCGCGCAGGGAGTCCTCGGGGGCCTGACCGTGATCTTCCTGCTGCCGACGGCGGTCTCCGTCGCCCACGCCTGCCTCGCCCAGACGTTTCTGTGCCTCGTGGTGACGATCGCGGTCGTCACGTCGCCGCGGTGGGATCCTCAGCCCGCGGCCGCGCGCGTTCCCGCTGCCCGCCTGGCCGGCCTGGCGGCCGCCGCGGTGTTCCTCCAGCTCGTCATCGGGGCCGTGATGCGCCATACGAAAGCGGGACTGGCGATTCCGGACTTCCCGCTCTCGCTCGGGCGGGTCATCCCGCGCATCGAATCGTTCCCGGTCGGGATCGCCTTCGCGCACCGCGCGTGGGCCCTCGTCGTCGCGGTCCTCGTCCTCACCGCGGCGGTCGCCGCCTGGCGCGTGGGTCTGCGCCGGAGCGCGCTCTTTCTGGGCCTGCTCGTGCCGGCACAGGTCGCCCTCGGCGCGCTCACGGTCCTCTTACGCAAGAACGTCGCGATCACGACCGCGCACGTGGCGACGGGCGCCCTGCTTCTCGGGACCTCGATCGCGCTGTCGCTGGCGGCGATGACGCGCATCCGCCGGGAGGAGAGCGCGGAAGTCTTCGTCGAGACCCGCGCCCTCGCATGGAAGTAGCTCTCGCCGCTGCGCCCGCGCGGGCCGCCGACTTCGTCGAGCTGACGAAGCCGCGCATCACGTTTCTGGTTCTCGTGACGGCCGCGGTCGGATACGCGCTGGGGGTCGGGAACACCTTTCATCCCGGCGTGTTCCTGGCGCTCCTGGTGGGGACCGCGCTCGTCTCCGGCGGCGCGTCCGCGCTCAACCAGTGGGCGGAGCGGGACGCGGACGCGCTGATGGAGAGGACCGCGTCCCGGCCTCTTCCCTCCGGCCGGCTCTCCCCGGCGGATGCCCTCGCGTTCGGCCTCTCCATCTCGGTCGTCGGCCTCGCGCTGCTCGGGGGAGCCGTCAACGGGCTGACCGCTCTGCTCGCGGCCGTCACCCTCGCGACGTACGTCCTCGCGTACACGCCGTTGAAGCGCGTGACCTCGCTCTGTACGCTCGTCGGAGCGGTCCCCGGCGCCATACCCCCGATGATGGGCTGGGCGGCTGCTCGGGGAACGCTCTCCCGGGAGGCGTGGTCGCTCTTCGCGGTGCTCTTCCTGTGGCAGCTGCCGCACTTCCTGGCGATCGCCTGGATCTATCGCGAGGACTACGCGCGGGGGGGTTTTCCGATGCTTCCCGTGACGGATCCGGGCGGCGAGTCGACCGCGCGCCAGACCGTCGCCTATGCCGCGGCGCTGGTCCCGGCGACGCTCCTCGCGGGCGCCTTTGCGGCGGCGGGGGAGCGATACCTCTGGAGCGCGCTCATCCTCGGGGCGGTCTTCGTCGCGTGCACGGTGGCGTTCGCGCTGAAGCGCTCGGTCAAGTCGGCCCGGCTCGTCTTCCTCGTCTCGGTCCTCTACCTGCCGGCGGTCCTCGGCCTCATGGTGCTCGACCGATGATGGCCACGGCGTCGCCCTCCAGCAACCGGAAGATCCTGCTGCTGCTGGTCCTCTTCGCGATTTTCCTGTTCGTCGGCTCGGTCCTTTTCATCATTTCTCGGGCGCAGTGACGGAGGTACGCGTGACGGAGCACAAGCACCCCAACTACATGGGAATCTTCTGGATTCTCCTGTCGGTAACGGTCCTGGAGGTCGGGTACTCGCTGATGAAATTGCCCCGGCCGATCCTGATCATCGGGCTCGTGGGGCTCGCGGGTTTCAAGGCGATCCTCGTGGCGCTCTACTTCATGCACCTGAAGTTCGAGAGAAAGGCCCTCGGCGTGCTCTTCGCCTCGACGCTCATCCTCGGCGCGATTCTCGTGTCCGTCGGAATCGGCGAGCACGTGCTTCCGAGACCCTGAGGCCCACATGACGTCCAATCACGCCATCGCTCACGAGCACGTCGAGCCCGCGTCGGCGACCGGGATCCCACACGACAAGATGGGGATGTGGATCTTCCTCTGCTCCGAGATCATGTTCTTCACGGGGCTGATCGGCTCCTACATCGTCCTGCGTTTTGCCAGCCCGGTCTGGCCGCATCCCGGCAACACGCTCAACATCTGGCTCACCGCGCTGAACACGTTCATCCTGATCTGCTCTTCGGTGACGATGGTCCAGGCGCTCGCTTCGGTGCGCGATGGGGACATCCGGAAGCTGAAGCTCTTCCTGTCGATGACGTTGCTCTTCGGCGCGATCTTCCTGTCGATCCAGGCCTACGAGTACCGCCACCTGCTGCACCGGGGGTTCAACCCCCACGCCTCGCTGTTCGGCTCCGTCTTCTACACGACCACCGGGTTCCACGGCTTCCACGTCTTCTGCGGCGTCGTCTGCATGGCGTTTGTCACGGGCAAGGCCTTTCTCGGAAAGTACACGCCGGCGCATCACCAGGGCGTCGAGACGATCGGCCTCTACTGGCACTTCGTCGATCTCGTGTGGATCATCCTGTTCACGATCATTTATTTGTTCTGAGTCCTCTCCTACATCCGACCGTCAACGCGACGCTCAACGCCTTGAGCGCGGTCTTTCTCCTCGTCGCCTACGGGGCGATCCGGGGGATGCAGATCGAAAAGCACCGTCGATGGATGCTCGCCGCCGCGACGACCTCCGCGATCTTCCTGGTCTCGTACGTTGCCTACCACGCGCGCGTTGGATCGGTCCGTTTCGCCGGCACGGGAGCCGCGCGCACCGTCTACTTCACGATTCTCGGCACGCACACGGTCCTGGCCGTCGTAACCCTGCCGCTGGTCCTCCGGACGCTCTACCTGGGGTTGAAGAGGCGGGACGACCGGCACCGCCGCATCGCGCGGTGGACCTTTCCGATCTGGCTGTACGTTTCGGTGACCGGAGTCGTCGTCTACGTGATGCTCTACCACCTTTACGCGCGCCCGCCGATTCGCTAGCATCCGCGGGATGAGTCCAATCGTGCGCGTTGCCGCCGTTCTCCTCCTCGCGGCCCTCGTGCTGCCGGGGGTCCTCTCGGCGTGCCCGCTGTGCAAGGACGCGACGCCGGACGCGGAATACCCGGGCGGTTCGGCGTCGCTCGGCCGGGGTTTTTACTACTCGATCCTGCTGATGATCGCGGTTCCGTGGACGGCCGTGGGCACCGTGGCTTTCCTGATCTTCCGGCGGCGGCGTCGCGACCGCGCGGCGCTCCCGGCCGGCGGCGTCGCGCGCCTCGTCCCGGACTCGCGCGGAGCCCGATCCTGACGCGGGCCGTCTCCCTCCTTCTCTTCGTCTTTCTGTCGATTTCCCTTCGCGCGGCCGAGCCGCCCCGCGCCGCTCCGATCCAGCGCTCGGCCGATCTCGACGCGCTGACCTCGCGCGTGGCGAACGAGGTCGCCGCGGAGTTTTCCTCGGTCGGCCTCACTCCGGAGGGCATCTCGATTGCCGTCATCGACCTGACTCCCGGCGGCTCCGGCCCGCTCGCCGCCGGCTCGTACCGCGGCGACGTGGCGTATTACCCGGCGTCGGTCGTCAAGACGTTCTACCTCGCTTACTACGAGGCCGAGAAAGAGGCCGGGCGGCTGAAGGACACGCCGGAGCTCATCCGCGCGGTCCACGACATGATCACGGTCTCCTCCAACGACGCGACCGGCTTCGTGGTGGACGCGATCACGGATACGACCTCCGGGCCCGAGATCGCGAGCGCGCGCAAGTGGGAGAAGTGGAAGAAGCGCCGCAATGCGGTCAACCGGTTCTTCTCGGCCCGGGGCTACCGGGACTTCAACGCCAACCAGAAGACGTTCTGCGAGGACGCCTACGGGCGGGAGCAGCTGTTCCGGGACGGCGGCAAGAACCGCAACCGCATCACTCCCGACGACGTCGCGCGCCTCTTCAAGGAGATCGCGCGCGGTGAGGTCGTCGGCCCCGCCGGGTCGCAGGAGATGCTGGGCCTCCTCGCACGCGACGTGACCTCCGAAAAGCCGCTCGAGGACGGAGAGCTCGAGGACGCGCGTCTCTCGGGCCGGAAGCTGCCGGCCGGCACCCGCGTCTGGGCGAAGTCCGGCGATGCGTACGACTACCACCACCTTGTGGCGCGCGCGGTTCTTCCGAAC
This sequence comes from Acidobacteriota bacterium, assembly GCA_038327245.1. GTDB lineage: Bacteria > Acidobacteriota > Thermoanaerobaculia > UBA5066 > Gp7-AA6 > Gp7-AA6. Next base: position 9,287 of record JBBQKV010000031.1, on the reverse strand, counting down.
GGAAGAGAGTTCGTGATCGCGGCTTTCACCAAGGGAGTCCGGACAGTCCCGGAAGTCATTCCGCGGATTTACGAGAAGGTGGGTAGCTATTTCGCGGCGGGGGAACACGCGACCCGGTAACGCCGTCCTGCCGCGCGTCCTTTCGCGAGCGGCCGGCGCGGCCGTCTTTCTCCACCGCGCGACTCTCACCGTCGAGCGGGCTCACTTCGACCGTTACATCCAGCTGAAGTCCCGGGGCGTGCCGATCCTGTTCGCCCTCTGGCACGGCCGCATGTTCCTCTCGATCCAGGTTCACCGGAGCGAGGGGATCGTGACGATGGCCTCCCGGTCCAGAGACGGCGACGTCATCGCGGGCTGGCTCGAAAGAAACGGTTACTCGGTGGTGCGCGGCTCGTCGAGCCGCGGGGGGTCGCAGGCTCTGCGGGAGATGGTGCGGCGGGTGCGCGCCGGCAGCTCCGCGGCGCTGACGGTGGACGGTCCGACCGGCCCGCCGCGACGCGTCCAGCCGGGGATCGTGGAGCTCGCCCGCCTGACGGGCGGCTGGATCCTTCCCATCACCTCCTCCAGCGCGAGGCCCCGGTTTCTCGCCTCATGGGACCGGTACCTCCTGCCGCGCCCGTTCTCGCGAAACGTCGTCGTCTACGGAGAGCCGTTCCCCGTGCCGCGGGACGCCCCGCCGGAGGAAACGGCGGAAAAGATCGCAACCGCCCTGGATGACGCGACCCGCGAGGCCGATCGGTGGACGGGCATCACGCCGCCGGACGTGTGGACGCGCTGACCGCGGACTGAGCTCTAGGGGACCGGCAGCGTTTCGACGGAGTCGAAGTGGCGCGAGAGCGCGAACCAGTACATCGGCACGACCGCGAGCTCCTGGCGGGGAGTCGTGGAGAGGATCCACGCCCGGGGGAACTGCCGGGCCGCATCCCACTCGATCGTGATCGACCGCCCGCCGAGCGTCGCCTGAGCGGCCCCGCGCCGCCGGATCTCCTCCGGCGTGAACGCGAGAGTGGCTTCGCCCGCCGCCACCGAAAGGAACTCGCTCTTGGCAGGGAAACGCCGGTCGCGGGTCTTCACTCCGGAAAGACCCTCCCACGGCGAGGCGCCGTAGAGCCGCATCGAAAGAGGGACGGACGTCGGGATCCCGAGATCGGCATAACGCGTCTCGGGGAAAGCGCGGCGCCACGCGTCCGCGGTGGTATAGGTCGCGGCGACCGGCTCCAGCCGCCTCCCCGTCAGTGGCCCGGAGAGCGCGAGTCCGGTCGCGGCCGACCAGTAGGTCCCGGTCTCGCGGTCGCGGAGCACCAGCGTGTCACGCCAGAGCGCGCCCGAGTTTTCGAACGTGAGCACGCGGCCGTCGAGCAACCGATCGTAGATCGCGGCCACGCGGGTCAGCGCGCACCGGGCCACGACCCAGGAGCGGTCGCCGCTCGCGTCGTCGATCACCTCCACGCGGTCGAGGAGTCCGATGGGATACGCGAGCGAGTCGCCGCCGATCGCCAGGCCGAGGACGCGGTCCCGCGGCCCGGGAGGATGCGAGTGCGCGTCCGGCGGGAGCCGCCGGGGATCGGAGCCCGTCCGGAATTTAGAGGACGGCGCCATCTGGACGACGGGATCGCCGTCGACGATCGCGATGCGCGGCTTCGTCCGATAGCCCGACGCCGTGCAGCCGGAGCAGATCGAAACCGCGAGAAGGAGACCGGCGACGCGTTTCAAGCGGGCAGGGAAACTGCCGACACGTTCTCGCGCAGCACGCGCCGGTATTGGGCGTCCCGCTCGAACGGCTCGCGGCCCGACTCACGGATCATCCGTTCGAACTCGGGGCGCGTCATTCCGGACGCCGTGGTCGCCCCGGCCGCGTGAGTGATCGTCTCGTCCACGACGGTTCCGACGAGATCGTCGGCGCCGAAGAAGAGGGCGACCTGCGCGAGCTTGGTCCCGATCTGGATCCAGTAGGCCTTCACGTGGGAGAAGTTGTCGAGGAGTAGCCGGGAAGCCGCGATGACGCGCAGGTCGAGCTGCCCCGACGTCGCCGGCAGGTAGGCGAGGGGAGTGTTCTCCGGGTGAAACGCCAGCGGAATGAGCCCGGTGAACCCGCCGGTTTCGTCCTGCAGCTCGCGAAGGCGGAGAAGGTGGTCCACCCGGTCCTCGACCGTCTCGACGTGCCCGTAGAGCATCGTCGCGTTCGTGCGGATCCCCTGGAGGTGGCACTCCCGGGCGATCTCGAGCCAGCGTTCCCCCGAGATCTTGTTCCGGCAGATCACGTCGCGCACTTTTTTCTCGAAGATCTCGGCGCCCCCGCCGGGGCACGAGTCCATGCCGGCGTCGCGCAGATCCCGGATGGTCTCGGAGACCGTTCGGCCGCCCACGTGGGCGATCCAGTCGAGCTCGACCATCGTGAACGCCTTGAGGTGCACGGCCGGGAAGCGCTCCTTGAGCGCCCGCAGGAGGTCGGTGTAGTAGTCGTAGGGCCACGTCGGGTGCAGCCCCCCGACGATGTGGAACTCGGTCACGGCGTCGCTGTAACCGCGCCCCGCCTCCTCGACGCATTCGTCGATCGCGAGCTCGTATCCCCCGGGTTCGTTGACCTTCTTCGCCCACGCGCACAGCGCGCAGTCCACCCAGCAGAGGTTGGTCGGATTCAGGTAGCGGTTCACGTTGTAGAAGGCGGCGTTGCCGTGGCGCTCCTCGCGGACGTGGTTCGCGAGCCGTCCGAGCCCCAGGAAGTCGCGCGTCGAGAAGAGAGTGACGCCGTCGTCGAAAGAGAGACGCTCGCCCGCGAGGACTTTTCGGGCCACGGAAGCGAGGTCCGAGCGTTCGAACGACGCGGCGAGCCGGCCGGCGGCGGAGGTCACGGGATCGCCGGCTTCGTCACCGGCTGGTAGGGGTTCTGAGCTTCCGAGGCAATCTCGTTCACGAAGGGCTGGAGGTACCGGTAGCAGTCCCAGCAGTACTTCTCCTCCGCGCGGAACTGGAAGTCCACCACGCGGCCGACCGCGGGGAAATCGACGATCTCGCGGCCGCAGCGGTGACAGACGTCTTTCTGGCCACGGATGAGTCTCCAGACAGGGCCCATGGGACCCTGCATCGTATCAGCGGTCGAACTCTTTGCGCAGTCGCGCCTTCTCGCGCGGTCGCTCGTACTTCGTCCGGTCGTCGTGGCGCTTCTCCCCCTTCTTGGGCAGAGGAATGCGCGCCAGCGGTCCACGCTTTGCCGGCTTCTTTTTCTTCCGTCGCGGGAGCGCCTTCTTCACGGGACTCCCGCCGCGTTCGGTCGCGCCGTACGGATCTCGCGCGTGGCCATCCACAGTGCGGCCGCGGCGAGGAGCGCGACCGCCGCGCCCGTCAGGAACGCGGTTCGTGCTCCGAATCGTTTCCAGAGGAGGCCGAATATCACGGAGGCGGGCAGCGCGGTCAAGCCGATCGCGGCGTGGAAGGTCCCGTAGGCGCGCCCCCGCAGCCTTTCGGGCACGAGATCCGCGACGAAGGCGCGCTCGGATCCTTCGGTCAGCCCGAAGAAGAGGGCGTAGAACCCGAACAATCCCCAGACCGCGAGCGGTCGCGAAACGAACGCGAAGCCGGCGTAGGCGAGGCAGTAGACGAGCCACCCGAGCGTGATCGCGGGGACGCGTCCCGCGCGGTCCGCGAGCGCGCCGCCGGGAACGCCGGTCGCCGACTTCACGGCGTGAAAGAAGGACCAGAGTAGCGGGATCTGCCACAGCGCGACGCCCGCGTCCTGCGCCCGCAGGAGGAGAAAAGCATCGGTGGAGTTCGCGAGGGTGAAGAAAGCGAAGACCGCGACGACCTTCCAGAAGGACGCCGGAAGTTTTCCTCCCGGCGCGGCGGGCACAGCGGGCACAGCGGGCACAGCGGGCGCGGCGTGGACCACGTCGGACCGGCGGGCGGTGTCGGGCACCGCGAGCAGGAGAACGAGGATCGCGGCAAACCCGGGCACTGCCGCCAGCAGGAATACGCCCCGTTCATCGACGAACGCGAGCTTCAGGAGGAGTGCCGCGAGAAGCGGGCCGACGACCGCGCCCGCGTTGTCCATCGCGCGCTGGAGGCCGAAGGCGCGCCCCCGCCGGTCGCTCGGGACGATGTCGGCGAGAAGCGCGTCGCGCGGGGACGTACGGATTCCCTTGCCCACCCGGTCCGTGAACCGGATCGCCAGCACCTGGGTCCACAGCCGCGCGAATCCGACGAGCGGGCGTGCGACGGCGGCGATCACGTATCCCAGGACGACGATGGGCTTGCGGCGCCGGACGCGGTCGGACCAGATTCCCGAGCCGATCTTGGTCAGCGAGGCCGTCGTTTCGGCGAGCCCCTCGATCAGCCCCACCGCCGCCGGGCCGGCGCCGAGGGACTTCGTCAGGAACGCCGGAAGGAGGGGATAGATCATGTCCGAGGACATGTCCGTCAGGAACGAGACCCAACCGAGCGCGAGGACCGATCGGCGGGAGGGGTCGCGCGTCAGATTTTCATTCGGCAATTTCGGTCAAATTCCTTATTTCGTTCGGCGCCGGGTGGCGAGCCGCACCTATCATAATCGCCGCGTGGGACTTCTCTCCACCGACGCCTTCGTTCTCGGAACCTTCCCGCTCCAGGAAAAGGACCGCATCGTGTCGTTCCTGACCCGCGACTCGGGCCGCCGCCGCGGCGTCGCGAAGCGGGCCCGCGGCGCGCGGAGCGCCTTCCTGGGAACCCTGGAGCCGATGACCGAGGCTCGCGTGGTCTTCTTCGAGCGGGAGGGCCGGGAGCTCGTCTCGATCGACTCGATCGACCCGGTCCGGCCGTCGTTTCCGCTGTCGAAGGACCTGGAGCGGGCGCTCCTCCTCTCCGCGTTCGCCGAGAGCCTGGAGACGTTCGTGTCCGATTCCGATCCCGCCGAGCCCTTCTACCGGCTCGCCCGCCACGCCATGGACTCGCTCTTCGCGGGCGCGCCGCCGCCGGCGGTGGCCGCGTACTTCGACGTCTGGATCCTGAAGCTGTCGGGCCTGTTCCCGTCACCCGCCGAGTGCGCCGGTTGCGGGCAGCCCCTCGACCCGAAGAGCACCCTCGTCTTCGACGAGAGCCGATCGGGCTTCATCGGGCCGGAGTGCAGCCGGGGCGAGGTCGTCCGTTTGACGGCCGAAGGCGGCGCGACGCTGCGAAGATTTCTGGCGCATCCGCTCGATCCCGCCGCGCGGCCGGCGGGTCTGGCGGACCTCGTCTCGGTGGCGCGCCGGGCGCGCCGGAACTTCCTGGGGCGGGAGCTGAAGTCTCAGCGGGTGCTCGCGGAGGTGCTGGGAACTTGAGCTCCCGGTTCGGCCTGACGATTCAGCCCGGTTCGTACTCCATCGCCCGCCTGGGTCCGCGGGCGAAGGTCCCGGTGTGGGCGACGGGCCGTGGTCTTTCCTCGGTCACCCGGACCCCCTCGGAGCTCTCGATCGTGTGCCTCGAGGACCGCGTCCCTCCGCGTACCCGCCGGGAGGACGGCTTCCGGTGCCTCGAAGTCGACGGGCCCCTGCCGTTCGACGCGACCGGGGTCCTGTCCTCTCTCGCCGCGCCTCTCGCCCGCGCCCGCATTCCCATCCTCGCGATCTCGACGTTCGACACCGATTACGTGCTCGTGCGCGAAAAGCGGCTCCCCGCCGCGATCCGGGCGCTGGAAGGGGCCGGTCACTCGGTACGCGTAGAGTAAAATTTCCGCGATGCTGACGCTCCAGAGGCTGATCGCGGAGCTTTGCGCGTTCTGGGAGTCGGAAGGCTGCCTGATCGAGCAGCCGTACGACAACCCGGTGGGCGCTGGCACGATGCATCCCGCGACCTTCCTCCGCGTCCTGGGCCCGGAGCCCTGGCGGTGCGCGTACGTGCAGCCGTCGCGCCGGCCGGCGGACGGCAGGTACGGCCAGAACCCCTTCCGCCTCGCGAAGCACCTGCAGCTGCAGGTGGTCCTGAAGCCGTCTCCGGATGACGTCCAGCAGATCTACCTGCGCAGCCTGGAGCGCCTGGGGATCGCGGCGGCGGACCACGACATCCGCTTCGAGGAGGACAACTGGGAATCTCCGACGCTCGGAGCGTGGGGGGTCGGCTGGCAGGTCGTGATGGACGGGATGGAGATCACGCAGTTCACGTACTTCCAGCAGGCCGGGGGGATCGACCTCGCGCCCATATCCGCCGAGATCACCTATGGGCTCGAGCGCATCGCGATGTTCCTGAACAAGGTCGACTCGATCTACGACGTGCCCTGGACGGAGTCGCTGACCTACGGGCAGGTCCGGCGCTCGGAGGAGGAGGAGCTGTCCCGGTACTATTTCGAGGTGGCGGACGTGGAGTTCGCGGCGCTGCTCCTCGACCGCTGGGAAGCGGAGGCCCGCCGGGCGCTCGCCGCGGGTCTCGTGATTCCGGCGTACGAGGCGACGCTCGCGTGCTCCCACCAGTTCAACGTGCTCGACGCGCGCGGCGCCGTTTCGGCGACCGACCGCGTCGGCGTGATCCGCCGCGTGCGCGACTTAGCGTGCGCGTGCGCCCGGGCTTACGTGGCGACCCGCGGCGCCGCCGCGGCCGCCGTCACGGAACCCGAGCCGGCGGCGGCCCTCTGATCCTCGGCTTTTCCGGGGGCGCCACGCTCCCGCTCTCATGAAACGCGACGACTTCCTTCTCGAGATCCTGACGGAAGAGATTCCCGCCGCGACGCTCGCCGGCGCGCGGGAGGACCTCGCGCGCGGGATCGCGGAGGCGCTCGCGGAGGCGAACCTCGGACCCGAGGCGGTCCAGTCGTTCGCGACGCCCCGCCGCCTGATCGTCTGGGCAAAGGAGGTCCCCGAGCGGCAGGCGGACCGGGAAGACGAGGTGCTCGGGCCTCCGGCTGCCGTGGCGTTCGACGCGGACGGGAAGCCGACGCGCGCCGCGGAGGGGTTCGCGCGGGCCCAGAAGGCGGAGGTCTCCGCGCTGATCGTCGTGGACTCCCCCCGCGGACGAACGGTCGCGGTCCGGCGGACCGTGACTGGGCGCCCGGCGATCGACGTCCTCGCGGAAATCGTCCCGCGCGTGGTCGGAACCCTGACGTTCCCCAAGACGATGCGGTGGGGGATGGGCGAGCGGTCGTTCGTCCGGCCGGTGCGGGGCGTGGTCGCGCTCTTCGGCGAGCGGGTCGTCCCGCTCGAGGTGCTGGGCATCCGCGCCGGCAATTCGACGGTCGGGCACCGGGTCCTCTCCGACGGCCCGCTCACCGTGACCGGTGCGGCGGATTACCTCCAGAAGCTCCGGGGCGCCTACGTCGAGCCGGACGGCGATGCCCGCCGGACCGCGATCCTGGAGTCCTCCCGGCGGCTCGCGACCCAGGTCGGCGGCCGGATCGACGCGGACGCGGACCTGACGGCGGTTCTCGCGGACCTCGTCGAGTGGCCCGGGCTCGTCCGCGGCGCGTTCGACCCGCAGTTCCTGGAGCTGCCCGAGGAGATCACCACGACCGCGATGCGCGTGCACCAGAAGTTCCTGCCGGTGCGGGGAACCGACCGGCTCCTGCCGCACTTCATCGCGGTCATGGACAACGCCGCCGACCGGCGAGGCTTCATCGCGAAGGGCAACGAGTGGGTCTTGAACGCGCGGCTGGCCGACGCCCGCTTCTTCTACCGCGAGGACTCGCGGGAAACCCTGGAGTCGCGTCTCCCGGAGCTCGAGCGCCTGACGTTCCAGGACCGGCTCGGCAGCTACGCCGCCAAGTCCGCGCGACTCGAGGAGCTTTCGGCGGCGATCGCGGAGGGCATCGGGCTCGGGGAGATCGCGCCGGACGCGCGCACCGCGGCGCGGCTCTCCAAGGCGGACCTCGTCACGCGGATGGTCCGGGAGTTCACCGACCTCCAGGGCGTCATGGGCGGCCTTTACGCCCGCGCCGAAGGACACCCCGAGGCGGTGTGGAAGGCGATCTACGATCAGTACCGTCCGCAGAGCGCGACGGACGACCCGCCCCGGGGCGAGACGGGAGCCGTGCTGTCGCTCGCGGACCGGTTCGACACTCTCGCCGGCCTCTTCCGGGCCGGACTCCTTCCGACCGGTTCCCGCGATCCCTACGGGCTGCGCCGGGCCGCGGCCGGCGCCGTTGCGATCGCAATCGCGCGACGGTGGCGCCTCGACTGGAGGCGGATCGCCCGCAAGGCGCTCGATCTCTACCCCGCGGACCTCCCGGGCCTGGCGCCGGACGCCGCTCTGGCGGAGCTCGAGACCTTCTTCGCGGACCGGCTCCGAAACCACCTCGAGCGCGCCGGCTCCTCGTACGACGAGGTGTCGGCGGTCGTCAACGTCGGCGCCTGGGACTTTGCGGACGCGGCCGAGCGCGCGTCCGCGCTCACCGAGGCGCGCCGCCGGATGGATTTCCGATCTCTCGTTCTCGCGTTCAAGCGAATCCGCAACATCCTGCCGGGCACCGGCCCGCTCGGATCGCCGGTGTCGGAGCTCTACCGGGAGGCATCGGAGCGCGCTCTCGCGGCCGATTTTCTGGCCGCGCAGGGAGTTCTCGGAGAGCTCGTTTCGGGGCGGCGCTACTCCGAGGCGCTGGAGACAATCGCCTCCATCGCGCCGTCGCTCGACCGGTTCTTCGTCGAGGTGCTCGTGAACGCTCCGGAGGAGGACCTCAAGAGAAACCGGCACGCCCTGCTTTCCGCCATTCAGCGGGAGTTCACGAAGATCGCCGACTTTTCTGAGATAGTCGTGGAGAAATGAAGAAAGTTTTCTTTTTCGGCGACGGCGTCGCGGAAGGCAAGGGACTCGGTAAAGAGCGACTGGGGGGAAAGGGCTCCGGTCTGGCCGAGATGACCGCGCTCGGAATTCCGGTGCCGCCGGGATTCACGATCGACACCACGGTGTGCCTCGATTACATCCGCACCCGGGACCTCGAAACGCTGAAGCCGGAAGTCGAAGAGGCTCTCGCGCGGCTCGAGCAGGCGACGACCCGGAAGTTCGGCGACCCCAGGAACCCGCTCCTCGTCTCCGTCCGGTCCGGCGCGCGCTCCTCGATGCCCGGAATGATGGACACGATCCTGAACCTCGGCCTGACGTCGGCGGCGGTCGCGGGCCTCGCGGCGTCGGCCGGAGAACGGTTTGCGCTCGACTGCCGCCGGCGGTTCATCCAGATGTACTCCTCGATCGTTCTCGGTGTGCCGCGAGAAGCATTCGAAGAATTCCTGACACTTCGCCGCGCCGAGAGTCGCGCGGCGTCGGATGCGGACCTGACGGCGGAGGATCTCCGCTGGGTCGTCCTGCGTTACGAGGAGCTCGTCCAAAAACACACGGGCGCGCCTTTTCCGGGCGAT
>JBBQKV010000030.1:0-24583 GCA_038327245.1 Acidobacteriota bacterium | reverse complement strand
TCGCGTTGTCGAATGAGGCGGCCGCCGCGTCGAAGCGCTGATCGCCGGCCAGTCTCGACCCGTCGCGTTCCTTCTTTCGCGCCGACTCGTAAAGCGCCGCGGCGAGCTCCGGCGCGCGAGCACGCTCGGCGGCGCCGCGCGCCAGATGGGACCGCGACCGCGCCTCCTCCGCGAGGCCGCGCCGGCCTTCGGTCGGCGGCACTGCGGCCGGGAGAGCCGTCGGCTCTTCCGGCGGCGCCTCCGTGGGAAGGGGCGGGCTCGTCGCCTCCGGAACCGCCGTCGACGGCAGGACGACGGCGACCGCGGGGGGAGTCGGCGGCGACGATTGCGGCCGCGAGTCGGCGCGCCGCAGGGTCGACTTCCCGCTGACGAACAGCAGGGTCGCGATGACGGCGGCGGCGCCCGCGAGAACGGCCGCCGCGATCGGGAGGGGGCTCCTCCGCCGGACGGTCCCTCCTTCGATCGGCGAAGCGACGGTCTCCGCCCACTCGGTCGTCCCGAGGGGGGCGGAACCATCCGTGCGGGAGAGGGGGGTGGGAGTGCCCTGGGCGAGGAAATGCCGGTCAAGGCGGTCCTGCGCGCTGGGAGTGACCGACTCCTTCGGCACATCCCGGGACTCGCGAACCTTCGCGAGGATACGGTGGGTCGCCTCCGGATCGTAGAAGGGGGCGAGGTTTTGCTGCAGAGAGAGTATCTCCCGGTCGAACTCCTCGGCGCTCGCAAAACGCCGGCCGCGCTCCTTGTCCATCGCCTTCAGCGCCATCGCGCGGACCGGCTCCGGAACCCGGTGGTTGGGGTCGGTCACGGAGAATGGGATCGGCTCCTTGAAGAGGTGGGCCGCGAGGAGCTCCCGGGGGGAGTCCCCCGGAAACGGAAGCCGCCCGGTCAGGAGCTCGTACAGGACGACGCCGAGAGAGTAGACGTCGCTGCGGGCGTCCAGGGTCTCGCCGGCAGGGAGCCCTCCGAGCTGTTCGGGCGAGGAGTACTTGAGCTTGCCCAGAAAAACGCCGGTCGACGTGAGGTTGATGGTGTTGTCGAGCGGTTTCGCGATTCCGAGGTCGATCAGCTTCAGTTGCGGCCGGCCGTCCTCGTCGTACGTGAGCATCAGGTTGTCCGGCGCGACGTCGCGGTGCACGACGTTTTTCCGGTGGAGGAAACCGAGCGCGAGGAGCGCCTGGTGCGCGAGCTCGAGCGTCATCGACACCCCGGGCGGACCCGACGCCCGCAGGAGCTCGGCCAGGTTCACCCCGTCGATGAACTCCATGACGATGTAGGCCATGCCGTCGGAGTCCAGGGCAAAGTCGAGGATGGCGCCGATGTTCGGATGTTTCAGCCGGGTCGCGGTCTTGGCTTCCTGGGTGAACCGGCGCTTCAGCTCCTCGTCCGCGCCGATCTGCGGACGCATGACCTTGACGACGCGGACCTCGTCTAAGAGGCGGTGGCGGACCTTGTAGATGGTCCCCATCCCGCCTTCCTTGATCTTTTCGAGGATCTCGTACTTGCCTTCGATGAGCGTCCCGGCGACCGGCACGGGGATGGCACCTCCCAGGAACCGTTTCCGATTGTAACCGCCGCGAAGCCCCGAAACTGAGCGGCCGGAGGCGGTCCCGGAAGTTCTTCTCCCTTACAATGAGTCGATGGCCGTAACGAGTCCGGGAGAGCGCGTGGCGGCGGTCTCTCTGCCCCCGTCGCGCGGCCTGTCGGGTCTGCTCGTGTCGGCGCGGCCCGCGCAGTGGGTGAAGAATCTCGTTCTTCCCCTGCCGTTCCTGTTCGGCGGCGCGCTTTCGTCGGCTAACGGCTGGAAGCTCGCGGCGGCGGGGTTCGCGGTTTTCTGCGCGATCACGAGCGCCATCTACCTCGTTAATGACGTGATGGATCGGGAGCGGGATCGCGCGCACCCCGTGAAGCGGCATCGCCCCCTCGCCGCTGGAGAGTTGAGCGTCTCGACCGCGGTCGCCGCGGCGGCGGTGCTCGGCATCGCCGGGCTTGCCGCGGCGTTCCTGCTCTCGGCGCGCTTCGGGCGCTGGTCCGCGCTCTACGCGGTCCTGATGCTCGGCTACTCGCTCTGGTTGAAGAGCATCCCGTTCCTGGAGGCCCTGATCGTGGCGGCGGGACTGCCGCTCCGAGCCCTCGCGGGCGCCGCGCTGGCCGACCTGACGCCCTCGAGCTTTCTGACCGGTTGCGCCTACCTCCTGGCCCTCTTCCTGGTCATCGGAAAGAGGCAGTGGGAGCTGCAGAACGCGGGTCATCTTTCGTCCTCGGAACACCGACCCGCGCTCGCCTCGTACCGCCGTGAAGGACTCGACTTTCTCTTCGTGGTGACCGCGCTCTCGACTGTAGCCGCCTATTCCGCCTACACGGTCGTGCCGTCCACGATCTCGATCCACGGGCAGTCGCTGGCCGTCACGATTCCGTTCGTCGTTCTGGGAGTGGCCCGCTACGTGCGACTCGTCTATCGGCGAGGCGGCGGCGGCAGTCCGACGCAGGCGCTCCTGATCGACGACCCCTGGATCCTGCTGATCGTGCTCGGCTGGGTGGCGGCGGCGGCCTGGACCATTTATGGCCGCTGAGAGGGAGCCGCGACTCGGAGTCGCCTTCCTGGCATACAACGAGGAGGGCGCGATCGAAAAGACCGTCGCCGAAGCGGTGACGTCGCTCTCCGCGATCGTCGGCCTCGACTGGCGGATTCTGGTCGTGAACGACGGCAGCCGCGACCGGACGGGCGAGATCGCCGCGTCGCTCGCGGCGAAAGACCCGCGCGTCTCCGTGGTCCACCACGACGGCAACAAGGGCTACGCCGTGGCGACCGAGACCGCCCTGCGCAACGCTCCGGGAGAGGTCGTGATGGTCGTGGACGGCGACGGCCAGCACACCATGGCCGACGCTCCGCTCTTCCTCGAGGCGATCGACCGGGGCGCCGACGTCGTCTTCGGCTGGAAGAAGAAGAGGAACGACCCCTGGCCGAGGCTGGTGCTCTCGAAGGGGTTGAACACTCTCTCGGGCTGGACCCTCGGCTCTCCGCTGCACGACATCAACGGGGGTTGCCGCGCGTTCCGGCGGGAGGTGGCACGCCGCATCGAGATCCGGCACCGCATCAACTTCGTCGGCGACGAGATCTTCGCTCGTTGCCGGATCGCGGGGTGGAAGGTCGCGGAGGTCGTCGTGCGGCACTTCCCCCGGGAAGCGGGGCAGAGCATTCACCGGCCGTGGAAGATGGTGGGTACGGTTTCCCGCGTCATGCGGTACCTCTTCGAGCTCCGCGGCGAGATCCGCCGGTCCGACTCCCTGAAGCGCCTGGTCGGCGCCGGCTAGCGCCCGTTCGTTATGCCGCGGATCGCAATTCTCGGAGGGGGACCCACCGGCCTCGGCGCGGGTTACCGACTGCGAGAGCGGGGCGTGGACGACTTCGAGATCTTCGAGCGGGCCGGGGTGATCGGCGGCCTCGCTTCGAGCTTCCTGGACTCGAAGGGTTACACGTGGGACGTCTCGGGCCACATCATCTTTTCGGGTCACGCCTACTTCAACGACTTCCTGGAGAAGATGCTGGGCAAGGAGGGTATCCGGAGGATCGACCGCGAAAGCTGGATCAAGTTCGAGGACCGGTACGTGCGGTATCCGTTCCAGAATCACCTCTCCTCGCTGCCGGAGCAGGCGATGCTGGAGTGCCTGATCGGGCTCGTCCAGTCGCAGACGATCGACCGCGACCAGGCCTTCCGCAACTTCGAGGAGTGGGTTTACGCGAAGTTCGGGGCGGGCGTGTCCCGACACTTCATGATCCCGTACAACGAGAAGGTCTGGGCGATGCCCCTCTCGAAGATGGGCTTCTACTGGATCGCCGAACGGGTGAGCGTCGTCGATTGGAAAAAAGCCCTCGAGACGGCGCTCCTTCCCCAGACCGTGGACTGGGGACCGAACGCCACCTTCGGATACCCCGCGACCCGCGGGACCGTGGGGCTGTGGCTCGCGGTCCTGCCGCACCTCGGGGACCGCGTCCGCTACCACAAGCGGGCGGTCTGCGTGGACGAAGAGAAAAGGGAAATCCAGTTCTCCGACGGATCCTCCACGCGGTACGAGAAGCTGTTGACGACCCTTCCCCTCGAAGCGTTCGTAGCGCGACTCGCGCACGCCCCGGAGAACGTCCGGGCCGCTTCGAAGAGGCTGCTCTTCAACCGGCTCTTCTCGGTGGGCGTCGGGCTGAAGCGGCCCTCGCCGTCGACCAAGAACTGGATCTATTTTCCGAACCCGAAGACACCGTTCTACCGGATGACGTACCTGTCGAACTATTCCCCGGACATCGTCCCGGGGGGCGACACGTCCCGCTACTGCTCGCTCCTGATGGAGACGACGTACTCGCGTTTCCGTCCGCTACCGGGCGGCGATTTCCCCCGGGCCGTCATCGACGGGCTCGTGGCGGAAGAGATCCTCCAGCCCGGCGACCTTTCCACGATCGAGTCGGTCTACCTGATTCACGCCGGACACGCGTACCCGATCCCGAGCGTGGACCGCGACGAGGCGCTGGAGGTGATTCAGTCGTACCTCGAGTCGAAGGAGATCTACTCGCGCGGCCGGTTCGGATCGTGGAAGTACGAGATCGGCAACCAGGATCACGCGCTCATGCAGGGCAAAGAGGTCGTCGACCGCTGGTTGGACGGCTTGGAAGAAAGGGTTTTCCGCTCCTAGAGCCTATTCGCCGCCGTGCTCGTGCTCGCGGCGCGCGCGATCGGCCCGAATCAGCAAACGACACCACCATGGCTACTTCGGTGAATACACGCCCCGGTATTATTTCGCGGACGTGAACGGGGAGGTCGGAACTGAGCCGGGGCGCTATCTTGCGCGGCAACCTCGTGTCCAGCACGTCTACTTCACCGGCCTTCCGCGCATGTGGTACCGCTCTTTTGCGTCGACGGAGTTTCTTTCCGGCGGCGTCCCGGGCGAAGACTTCCCCGCGGGAAACGTGCCCGACATTCGCGGCAAGAGCCGCCCGCTCGTTTTCGTCGCGCTTCCCCACCTGCGATCCGAGCTGGCTACGATCCGGCGCGCCCATCCGGGGGGCAGACTTCTCGTCCTCCGGCGCGCCCAACACCCCGCGACCCGCTCTTCTTCGTCTATCGCCTTGAGTAGAACCGTGCGTTTCGGCCCCTGCCAGGGGGACGCGTCTTGAATGCCGGGAACGAACGCGCGCCGTGGGCGGTGTGCGTCGGACTGGTGGCTCTCGGACTCCTCACCGCCGCACACCTGCCGATGCAGGAGCAGAGATTTCCGACCTGGGCCCCGGTGGCGCTCGGCTGCGGAGTGTTCCTGTGGATCCTTCTTCTCGCCCGTTACCCGCTCCCGCGAGAGACGCCCGAGCCGTTGGAGGCGGCGGCTCCTCCGCCGCGGATTCTCCTTCTCCCGCTCGCCATCGCGTTCGCCGTCGTTGCGTGGCGGAACACCTCCGAAGGGACGTACCGATTTTCGGGGGTGGCCTCCTGGATCGGCGCGGTCGCGAGCTGGCTCGGTGCGTGGTATCCCGGCGGGCGACGCGTCCGCAGAGCGGAGTCCGCCGAGAGCGACTCTCCTTCTCGAGCCGTGCGGATGGCAATCCTTGCCGGGATTCTTCTGATCGGCGCCATCTTTCTGTTTTACCGGCTGGCCGAGACTCCCGGCAACCCTTACAGCGATCATGCCGAAAAGCTGCTCGACGTGCTCGACCTACAGAACGGGCAGCGGCCCATCTTCTTCATCCGGAACACGGGCCGGGAGCCGTTCCAGTTCTACTGGACTTTCTCTCTGATGGAGCTCTTCGGTCTCCCGCTTCGCTATCTCACGCTGAAGATCGGCACCGCAATCATCGGACTGCTTGCGTTGCCGGCGCTCTACCTTCTTGGGCGCGAAATGGGTGGAACGCGACTCGGCCTCGCGGTCGCTGCACTCGCGGCATGGAGCAAGTGGCCCGTCTCGCTGGCCCGAAATGGCCTTCGCTACACGCTCGGAGTTCTGCCGACCGTCGTCGTGCTCTGGGCCCTTCTTCGTTACTTTCGCCGGGGAGATCGCGCTTCGATACTCTGGGCGGGACTCGCAATCGGTCTGGGACTGCACGGGTACAGCACTTTCCGGGTTGTCCCGCTCCTGGCTCTTCTGGTGTTCGGGTTCGTTCTGATCGACACCTGCCGCCGCGCGCGAAGGCGAGGAGTCCTTCTGGATGGCGTGGCTCTGGTCGGAACTGGCTTCGTCGTGGCCTTGCCACTCATCCACTACATGCTTCAACACGCGGATCAGTTCTGGTATCGCGCGGCCACCCGCGTCGCGAGCGTGGAACGTGCGGTAGGCCCGGACCGCATCGCCATCTTTGGGCGGAACCTCTGGAACATGCTCCTCGCCTTCAGTTGGCGCGGGTCTTCGAGCTGGGTCCTGATCCGCGAGCATGAGCCGTTTCTCGACGCAGTCACGGCGAGCTTTCTCGTCGCCGGAGTCGTGCTGCTGATCCTCCAGATGAGGCGGGGTGGTCTGCGTTGGGCCATTCTTCCGGCTGCTTTTCTTGTCCTCACGCTCCCGTCCACGCTTTCACTGGCTTTTCCCATCGAGAACCCCAGCATCAATCGGGCGGGAACCGCGATCCCGGTGGTTTTCCTCATCGCGGGGCTTCCGATCATTTATCTCCTTTCTTCCCAACGTCGCTTGGTCGCCCGCGTCGCGGCCGTCGGCATCGCCACTCTTCTCCTGTTTTCGATCGAGGAGAACGCCCGGCAATACTTCGTCGGGTTCGACCGGCAGTACGCCCAAAGAATCGATCACTCGACACAGATGTCGCAGGTCCTGGACGAGTACAGAAGACGCGGAGTCCCGTTGGGGCAGATGTATCTGCTCTACACGGACTACTGGGTGGACGGGCGCAACATCGCCCTGGAGCTCGGACGGCCGTCATGGGCCGAGACGCATATCGTCCCGACGGGGGAGCTACCGAAGGGACTCCGCGAGCGCCCGCTCGTCTTCCTTCACACGCCGGGCGCCCCGATTCTGGAGGAGCTGCAGAGAACCTACCCGGGAACGGACCGGTTGGTCAGGCAGAATTTCTCGGATCGAGATTTCTCCGTTTATTTCGCTCCCTGAGAGAAGGCTCGCGGCCCCTCAGCGAATGACATCCGCGAGGTTCCAGAGATAGAGACGGTGGGTCTCGCGGTCGGACACCACGACGCGCCCCAGCGGATCGACGACGATTCCGGTGGGCCGCTTGAAAACGCCGTCGGGGCGGAACGAGTGAAGCAGCTTACCGGCCGTGTCGTACTCGTTCACGCGTCCCTCCGTCGAGTCGGTCGCATAGACCGAACCCGTGGGGCTGGTCGCGAGATACGGCTCCGTGTAGAAGTCCTTCCAGCCGAACACCGGGTACTCCCGGACGAATTTTCCCTCGAGGTCGAAGACCTGGATGCGATGGTTGCCGGTGTCGGCGACGAGGACGTTGCCGGCCGCGTCGGCGGTTAGGCCGACGGGCTCGACGAACTGGCCCGGACCGCTGCCCGGGGTGCCCCAGTCGGAGATTTTCTTTCCGTCCTTGTCGAACCGGACGATCCGCTTGTTCCCCGTGTCGGCCACGTAAAGGGACCCGCGGGACAGCAAGACCGCGCGAGGTCCGAAGAATGCCCGCTGATCGTCGGTCCAGACCCCGAGCCAGGAGCCGTCCGGCTTGAAGCGGGCGATCCGGTGGTTCCAGGTGTCGGCGACGGTCACGGTTCCGTCGGTGTCGACGGCCACGCCGCACGGCTCCTTCAGCTGACCGTCGCCCGAGCCGGGCGCGCCGATCACCCGGAGGAACTGGCCGTTCGGATCGAACACCTGGATGCGGCTGTTCTTGGTGTCGGCGACGTAGAGGTTGCCGCGTGAGTCCGTGGCGAGGCCGCGCGGCTCGTTCAGCTGCCCGGGTCCGGATCCCGGCTCCCCGGTCAGGCGCGCGGGGGCCACGACCGTTGCCGTGCCCCCGGAGTAGTCGCGAGCGGACGTGTTCTGCAACGGAACGCTGATGGGGACGAGAGGCCCGGAGCCCTCGAGATCCTTGCGGACGAAGAAGGTCGAGTCCTGCGAGCCGATGGGGCTCCAGATCTGGTGGAAGAGCCACCAGCGGGCGAGGTCGGTCAGGTTCGGGCGCGCCGGACCGTTGGGATCCGGCTGGTACTTGTCGGCGAACCACCACGCGCGGATGGGAACCCGCTTCGCCGTGTACTTGTCGGCGAGCTGCTTCTCGAGCGCTCCCTGCGGGTCCCAGTCCGAGACGAGGATCGGCGTCGTGGCGTCGTCGATCCGCGTGACCCACTTCGTGGGCGTGTCGCGCAGGTACCAGGTGAGGGGCCAGGAAGCCTCCCCCGCCACCGTGACGACGGCTTCGCCGGGCGCGACTCTCTGGCGGGCGACGTCCACCGCAGCGAGCGCGCGCGTCAGGTCCCACGTCGTCTGCACGTACGCGAGGATCTCGGCGTGCTTCGGTTCGCGTTCCAGGTCGTGGGCGCCGTAGCGGAAGCAGGCGAGCAGCATGCCGCTCGCGTTGACGAGCGCGAGGACGAAAAAGACGGCGAGCGCGAGCCTCGGCCGCTTGTCGCGCCGGTCGCGCCAGAGGGAAGCGACGCCGACCGCCGCGAGGATGGTGATGGGAAGGAGCGCGTGAACCGTCAGCCACGGGACTTTCTCGCGCGCCCAGGCGTAGAGCAGCAGGGACCCGACCGCCCAGAAGGTCACGAAGCGCAGGAACGGCGAGTCGCGCCTTTGGGAGCGCCGGAAGGCGAAGCACGCGGCGAAGAGAATGGCGGTCTCGTAGTAGAGGAGCTGCGGGACGTAGTAGTACCAGGGTCCCGGGATGCGCGCGATCGAGTGCTGGCCCATCCAGTATCGGATCGCCTTCGGGATCGCGAGCCAGTCCTTGGGGTACTTTCCGAAGGCCGAGTAGAGGAGCGCCCAGATCGCGAGGAAAACGAGCGCGGCGGTGACGAGCGGGCGGATCCGCGGCCGGATCCAGCGCGCCGTGGCTCCGAGCGCTTCCGGCAGGGCCGGACCGCGCTTCTTCGATCGCACCACCCGCTCGACCAGCGCCCACACGCCGTAGGCCACGAAGAGGACGCCGGTCATGTACGCGTTTTCTTTCGTGACGCCTGCGAGCGCGAACGAGACCGCGGCGAGCGTCAGCCAGCGGGCTCGATCCGTGTCCAGGAAAGCCTGAAAGGCGAGGATCGTTCCAAGGGTGAAAACGAGCGAGTAAGTGTCTTCCCGGATGAAGCGGGAGAAATAGGTCAGATGGGGAGAAATCAGGACGAGAGCCGCGTACGCGAGGGCGGCGTCCCGCCCGATCCAGCGTGCCAGCGGAAACGCGGCCGCAATCAGGAGGAGTCCGAAGATCGCGGGGAGCAGCCGGGCCGTCGTGTTCGTGACGCCCAGCAGCCGGTAAACGAGGGCATTCGCGTAGTAGAGAAACGGCCCGTGGTAAGCCGGGTCGTATCGCCAGTTCCCGTCCTTGATGAGCGTGTAGGACTGATGCGCGTGGATGGACTCGTCGTGGTGGAACGGCCGGTCGCCCAGGTGCCAGAAGCGCGTTGCGATCGCTACAAGAATGAAAAGCGAGACTGCCGCCAGCGGAAGCTGGCTGCTTCGCATCCGGGACGCCGGCGAGACCTTCTGCGGTTCCGGGGCGCTCACGGTTGTCCGCCCCCTCCCACGCCGATTCGGGAGACCGTGCCATTCCCGCGGTTGATCACGTACAGGATCCGCGCCGCCCGATCCAGTGCGAGACCGGAGGGCAGAGAGAGCTTCTCGCCACTCGAGCCGGTCGCCCACCTCTGCAGAATTTTTCCTCTTCGATCGAAGTGGATCACCTCTGCGGCCACGCCCGGGTCGGTCACGAACACCGACTCGTCGACATCGACCTCAACGTGCGGTTCCACCGCTTCCTCCCAACCGGGGAACGACCACGACGACTTGAACTTGCCGGTCGAGTCCAGCACGACGACCCGCCGGTTTCCGGTGTCCGCAATGTAGACGTCGCCCGACTGTCCGACGCCGATTCCGACGGGGCTCGCGAACTCGGAGGGTCCCGATCCGCGCTTCCCGATCGTTTCCGGCCGCTCCAGCGCCGCGTCGTAGATGCGAACCTGGTGGTTTCCCGTATCGGTGACCCAGACTCGCCCATCCGGGCCGACGGCCACTCCGCGCGGACCGAACAGGCCCGCGGCTGTGCCTTTCCACGCACCCGCAGTCGTGAAGTGCTGGACCCTTCCGTTCCAGGTATCCGCCACGTAAAGGTCTTCCTTCCGGACGGCGACACCTGCGAGATCGTGAAATCCAAACGCTCCGTTCCCGCGTCCACCCCAGCCTCCGAGATCGCCGCCGTTGCGATCGAAGAGCCGGAGGCGCGAGTGACCGAAATCGGCTATCCATATTCGCCCGCTGTCGTCGGCGGCGCCATCGCGCGGCTCTCTCAATCCGTCGAAGGGAGGGTGGCCGGGCTCGGCGGCTGCACGTATGACCGGAGGTTCTTCGCGGTCGATGACCTGTACCGGAGAGGGGGACGCGGCCGCGCCGGCGGGATGGCCTTCGTTCCTCCGGCAGCCCGCGGCGTTCGACAGGACGACTGCCAGCAACGCGATGAACGTCCGAATTTGCTGAGTCCGAGCTCGTCGAATTTGGAGACGTTTCATCTTGCTTTCCCGGGGAGGTGACGTTTCAAGACGGTGCTGTTCCCCGAGTTTATTATGTAGAGAGACCCGGTTTCGCGATCGAGTGCCAGCCCCGTGGGATGCGCGAATTTCGCCCCCTGGTCGTCCGCGATCCACCGCCCGGTCTCCGTTCCGGAGGCGTCGAAGGCGATGACCGCGTTCGCTTCGGGATCCGTCGTATAGACGGTGCCATCCGGTGAGACCTCGATGTGCGGCTCGCCGGCGCCCTTCCAACCTCGAACGGGAATCGAACGAAGGAACCGTCCGTCCCCCGAGAGAACCTGAATCCTCTGATTTCCGGTGTCGGCGACGTAGATCGACCCGGCGGTGTCGACCGCGATTCCGACGGGGGTCGAGAATTCGAGCGGGCTCTTGCCCTTCTTCCCGATGATCCTCTTGTTCCCGAGGTTGCCGTCAAACACGGTCAGGCGGTGGTTTCCCGTATCCGTCACCCAGACTTTTCCGTCGGGCGCCGCTGCGACCCCTCGCGGGCCGTAGAGCTCGCCGGCTCCCGATTTCCACTCTCCGGAAAGGGTGAAGTGCTGAACGCGACCGTTCCAGGTGTCGGCTATGTATACGTCCTCTCCGCGGATCGAGACCGAGCAAGGCTCGCGCAACCCGTACTGGCTGCTGCTCCGGCCACCCCAACCGCCGAGGAATCCGCCCTCCCGGTCGAAGATGCGAAGGCGGGAGTTACCGAAGTCCGCGATCCATACGCGGCCGCGCCCGTCGACGTCGCCGTCTCTGGGCTCTCTCATTCCGGAGAACGGGGCACGTCCTTCTTCCGGCTTCTCCGCGATCGCCGGCGCCTCGGCGTCTTCCTCCTTGGCCTCCTGTCTTGCCGGTGCCTCGGGAAGGCTCTCGCGCGCCGGGACGATCACGTCCTCGGAATCGCCGCCGACGACCCGGTATACCTTCGACTCGCGGTTCTCGTAGGCGATCTCGAAGAGATCTTTCGCCGTGTCGAACTTGCGGATTCCCGCGGGAGGATAGGTCTTCCTCTCCAGCCACCCCACGTAAACGTACCCGACGTGGTATTGCCTCAGCGCTCGCTCCACTGCGCTTGCGTCGGCCGCTGAGTAGATCCGACGAATCGCTTCACGACGCTCGACGACCTCCGACTCCGCGTTACCGCGCTGCTTGACGTGGTGCTCCCATCCGAGAACGGTCGGCAGACCCGTATTCATGGAGATCCGACCGAAGTCCTGGTACGGGTCTCCCTGCGCTTCGAGGACAACCGGGGTTCCACGCAGGTTGCGCCGAAGCCAGACGACAGCCCGGTACTCACCGGGGCGTGACTCTTCGAGATAGCGCAGCCCGTCCAGAGACGGCCCCGAGTACGCCGCGAAGTGGTGACCCACGGCTCCACGCGCCGCGGTGACCGTCGTGAACAGGGCGGCCAGACCGAGGAGGAGAGCGACCCCACGAACGCCGAGGGGCCAGCGGCCGATCGAGCCTGGTCGGTCCTTCCTCCCGAAAACGAGTGCGGCCGCACCGACTGCGAACAGGAGCCATGCCTCGAGGTAGAGCTTGAAGAAGGTGTTCATGCGATCCGATATGTAGACCTTCTGAGTGAAAACGATCAGGAAGAATGCCGCGGCGATGAATGCACACGCCAGTCGCTCTTCGGGCTCGCTCGCCCGCTCAGCCGCCGAGGCGGCGAAGAGGACCACGCCGACGATGCCGAGAATCGTTGCGGAGGCGAAGGCCAGCGTGAGAAGAAGAGCCGACAGGACGACGACGACGGCGAGCCGGGTCCGGCCGCCGACGCCGGGGACGGAGAGTCGCCGGAACAGCCGACCGACCCACCAGGCGAAGGCGAGGAAAAAGAAGAGACCGAAGATCGTGAGAACGTCGATCGCACGAGCGCCGGGTTCCCGCTCCCACCCCCAGCCGGGACTGCCGCCGCCGCGCACCCACAGCGGCGCGACGGTCGCGCACGCGGTGAGGATGGCTGCCGCCGCGCCCGGTACGAGGCGCGCCAGACGCCGCAGAGCGAAGGCTTCCGCCGAGGTGGCGACGAGGATTACGATCGCGAGCACCCCCGCGAGCAACGGCACATCCCAGGCATTGGTGAGCGCCTGTGTGGCGATCGTGAAGCCGACGATCACTCCCGAAGCGACGCGGGAGGCCAGCCTCGAGGGGGGCGCCGCGTGCACTCGAACGAAATGAAGCGCCGCCGTCGCGACCAGCAGGAAGATCGGCATCGCCAGCACGTGGGCGTGGAGATCCGCGAAGATCAGGCTCCAGAACGGGTATTCGTTGATCGTGTCCTTGATCACCCGCGACGTCGCCCAGAAATAGTCCCAGTCGAGTGTTCGGTGATTGACGAGCCACTCCCGTAAACCGGCGAGGTTGCCGAGGAGCGTTGTCAGTGCCGCTCCCGCGACGCCGGCATAAAGCCGACCCGTCCAGTTTCGAACGAGGCTGAATGCACCCTGCGCCATGAGGCCGCCAAGGAGCCCGAAAGCGAGATTGAACGTGAAACGTGTCGACAGGCCGGTCAGAAGGGTCAGGAAGGCGACCATCTGCTGGCCGAACGTGTAGTAGCCGAGCGGCGCGCCGGCGAACCAGGGGTCAGAAGCCGGAAACGTACGAGTCCGGACGAGAACGTTCAGGATCGAGAAATCCATTGGCTTCTCGCCCCAGAAGATTTCGGGATTGAGGGCCCGGATGCCGAGAAACAGGAGAAAACCGGCGGCGAAGACGATCTCGCCGGCGAGGACGAGGCGCCACCGCTCGCGAAAGAAGTCCACGATGAGAGCGCGGCGTTTCCAGAAGAGGAAACCGGAGACGAGCGCCGCCAGCAAGAGGCAGAGTGCGCTGGCGCGCCGGCCGTTCTCGACCAGGCGGAGCTGGACGAGGACCGCCAGGAGATATGTCATTCCGACGAGACCGAGGATCCGGGCCACTCCGGCGCCCCGGTCCGACAAGCGCGGGAAGAATGCGTGGGCGAGCGGAAAGGCGACCGCTCCTACGAGCAGGATCGCGAGATACCAGATTGTCGCGCTTCCGACCGAGCCGGTCTCGAGCTCCGGGCTCGCACCGCGGCGCATGCTCTTTTCGACGTCGGCCCTGCGCGGGGGATAGATCGGCGCGCCAACGGCGCGTCGGGAGCGCGGAAACTTCTCCCAGTCCGCGATGGTTGGCGGGGTCCTCGGGATAGCGGCCAGGAGGATCTGCGCCGCGCGCTGCGGTGAGAAACGACTGGTTTTGCGAAAGAGAAGAACCCGCGGATGGTCGTAGACCGTGAACACTTCCTCGGCCCGATCGTCGGGAAACGTGAGCGGTCCGAGTGATGGGTAGGAGGAAAAATCCGCAGCGAGCTCGAACCCGAGCCTACCGTCGAAGAGCGCTCGGTAATACGCGCGCAACATCGGAAAGACTTCCGGGATCCTCGTCTGGTTCCCATACGAGCGATTGCTCGTGACCGCGAGCCAGTCGGATTTCTCGAGCGCGGCGACAACGTCTTCTGCCTTCCGGGCGGAGTCGGGATCGACGAGCGGGAGGACCGGCCCGGAATATTGCGCGACGTCGTAGCCGGGGACCGACATCGGCTGGCCGTCGTCCCAGGCCTCGTTTCCGAAGCGAGCGGGCGGCGGGATGTTCTGGTAGATCCAGCGCGTGGCCGTTACGCGGGGGTGTTCGCTACGGTAAATCGACGTGAATGCGAGCCCGCAGACGAACGTCGCAACGACGGCGAACGCCGGCGCCAGGCGTGCGAGCCGCGCCGCCAGGCTGCGCCGGTCTCCGGCCGCCGAAGCGATTGCCCCGAGAAACAGGGCGGCCAGCAACGCGAGACCTGGATACACCGGATAGAAGTAGCGCATCGACTTGGCCGTCGCGGTGCCGTGGTATGCGATGAGGAAGAGCGCATGGGCCAGGATCGGAATGAGCGCGCGGCGCGAGCGCTTGCGCAGCTCCAGGATTCCCCAGACGAGCGCGGCGAGGGCTGCGAGCCCGAAGAACGGCCCCGCTCCCCAGAGCACCAGGTTCTTGAGTGGAAAAAGGACTGTCCGGCCGGCCCACTGCGCCGCTGGCGGGAATCCCGAGACAGTGGAAGAGAGCTGAGCCAGGCGTTTCATGTCCTCGACGTATCGGGGATCGAGGGCGAACGAGAAAGAGCCAGGCGCGAACACGTACGGCAGCGCCACTCGGGCTGTGAGCGCGGCCGCGACGAACGCCAGCCCGAACCGTCCGGCGGCCTTCCCGACCGCCAGGCCGGCCTGGAGCCGCTCCCGGGGAATCCCATCCCGGAGAGCCCCGAGAAGAGTCCCGAGACCGAGCGGCAGCAGGAGCGCGAGCGCCGTGACTTTGCACGCTATGGCAAGGCCGATAGCGACTCCCGTGGCGACGACTTCGGGCAGACGGGACCTCCCCTGGGCCATACGCACGGCGCCCAGAAGTGCTGCCGTCGAAAAGGCGGTCAGAAAAGTATCGACGTTCCAGAAGTGGGAAAGCTGGAGAGCCAATGGGCAAAAAGCGAGAAGCCCCGCTGCCGCGAGCGCCACCCGCCGGTCGCGAGAGAAACGGCGCGCGAGCAAATAGACAAACCAGACTGAGAAGAGGTCGGCGATCGTCGACAGCGTCCGCCCCACCAGGTAAGCGCCGCCGTATCCGTCTTTACCGAACGCCTTCGCGATGACCTTCGTCGCGAACATCGGCAACGTTCCGTAGACGAACGAACCGAACTCGCGGTTGTAGGGATTGAGCGGTGAACTCGCGGAGTCGAAATATTCGGCAAGGGTCTTCGGGAACTCGATCCTCTCCTCGACCATCGAGATGAACCGCTCATCCGGATGCAGGTGGTATCCCGCGTCCCAGTTGAGCCCGATCAGGCGAAGCATCGCGCCGAACGCGAGGATGACGACGAAAGCCCGGCGCGCGCGAACCCGTGTCAGGCGCAAGAGCGTCCGCTTTCCATCACCGAAACCGATCCGGCTCAGCTGGCCGCGACCCGAAGTCCCTTGCGCGCGAGGAAATCGGAGATCTCTTCCCGGTTCTCGCCGATCCACGCAAGCAGACGGTCGATGCCCGTGCCCGGGTCTACTTTCGGCTCCCAGCCGAGGTCCCTTCGAGCTCGACGGATATCGCAGTAGAAGACCCGCTGGTCGCCGAGCCGGGCAGGACCATGCTCGAAGGGGACCTTGCGACCGAGGCGCTCCTCGAGCATAGCGATCAGTTGTTTGAGGGAGAGCCGGAAGGCCGGCCCGCCACCCACGTTGTAAGCCCGGCCGGAAACGGCTTCCCGTCGTTGGATCGCCGCGAGGTACGCATCGACGAGATCGTCCACCCACAGCAGGTCCCGCACTTGCAGTCCATCTCCGTAGATCGTGATCGGCAGAGCGAACGTCGCCGCGAGGGCGAACCAGGCGACCCACCCCTGATCCTCTTCACCGAATTGTCGGGTACCCCAGATGCATGACTGTCGGAAGGAGACGGTCGGCAGGCCGTAACTCCGGTGGTAGTCGACGACGTACTGGTCGGCCGCGCCTTTCGAGCAGCCGTAGGGAGACTCGAACGAGAGCGTCTCTGTTTCGGAGACTCCGTCCGTCGCGACCGTGAGGTCCCAGCGTCCGTCGCGCAAGGTTTCGCCGGAGCTGAGGTGACCGTAGACCTTGTTCGTCGAGGCGTAGACGAGGAGCGGCGCCTCGTCAGGCTTCGACCCATACCGGCGCCGGACCGCCTCGAGGAGGCGAAACGTGCCGAGCGCATTCGAGCCCCAATCCTCTACGGGGTCGATGATCGAGGTCGTCACCGCGACTTGTGCCGCGAGGTGCAGGATCGCATCGAGGCGTTCCTGCTCGATGATCCGCAGATCGTCCTCGTTCCGAACGTCCCCTTGAACGAACCGCACGTCCGGGTGAAGACCCTGGAGCCAGCGGAGGTTGTAGCGCGCCGCCGGACGGGAGAGGTTGTCGAACAACACGATCTCGTGCCCGAGCTCGCGGAAGCGCCGCGCGGCGTTCGAGCCGATGAAACCCGCTCCTCCGGTGATCAGAATCCTCATGAAGTTCGGCGCTCCTTGGTGAAAGGCGTCATTTTAGCGAACACACGAAGGCAATGCATGATCCGCGATCCGGCGGAAGCTCGTCGACGAACGGCAGATATTTCCGAATCCAGTAAGGCCGGTCGTACAGGGACGGAAAGGGCACCCATCGACCGGTCAGTTTCCGGGCGAGGAGATGGGGAATGCTCAGGTAATGCGCGCGGTGAAAAGCGCGCGCGGCGGGCAGGGACTGGTAGTACCTCCATGACTCGATCCGGAATCCCGCCCGCTCGAAGCGGTTGGCCCACGTTTCCGCAGAGTCCCATCGATAGTGAATGGATTTCCGGTTGAACCAGTCGATGTAGGCGTGGTGCGCACGGGAGAGCCCGAAGCGCGTCCACGCGCGCTCGTCGGTCAGCAGCTCATTGAAGTGCTCGCCGACGACGGTGCACGCGAACCGCCCGCCGGGCCTCAAGACGCGCGCGATCTCACTGACCGTCGTCTCGATGTCCGGAATGTGCTCGAAAACGCAGTTCGAGACGACTGAACCAAAAGATCCGTCGGCGAACGGAATGGCGGTCGACGAGGCGCGAGTCACGAGGCGATAGCCGCCGCGCCGGCTCGATTCGACCGTGTCTTCCATGCCCGGATCGAGCCCGACGTCGACGCCGTCGGGGAACACGACCGTCGCGAAGTGGCCGTCCCCGGAGCCAACGTCGAGGATTGGCCGCGGGTAGTCGACGGAACCCAGGATCTTCGCCTCGATCGACCGCATGATCACGCGGTGCAACGGCATTTCGCGAAGATGCGCGCGGAGGATCTCTCGCGACGATGGGGGCGCCGGGGTCAACGACCGTCCTCCACGGCACGCGCGTAAACGTCCTCGTACTCGGAGATCGTCCGGTCCATCGAGAACTTCGAGCGGATCTCCTCGGGGGGCCGGCGATAGGACGCCGGCGACTCCAGCACTCGCACGATCTGGCGCGCAAGCCCCGCCGCGTCCCCGATCGGAGCGATCTCACCCATCCCGGTCATGAGGACCGGTTGACGGACACCAGGCAGGTCCGAGGCAACGACCGGAACTCCTTCGAGCATCGCTTCGATCTGGACGAGACCAAACGATTCCGTCGAGTTCGTCGAGGGCAGAACGAGCAGATCAGCGACTCGGAAGAGGTCGCCGACGCGCTCCGGTGGCACGGATCCGGTCGCGACCACGCCCGAGTCTGGGTCGGCGAGGAGAGGGGCAAGCCGCTCGCCGACGGTCTCTCCGGGGACGCGGTCCTTCTCCCCGGCGAGAACGAGCGAGGCCTGCGGAAAGCGGCGCCGAATCTCCGGAAACGCGGCCACGAGGTATGACAGCCCTTTCTCCTCGGCGAACCGACCGAGAAACAGCAGGACCGGCCCGCCGCGTATCCCGTACTGCGCTCGGATCTCGTCCGGGCTCCGGCCGGTCATTTGCGGCGCGACAACCGGCGGAAGGATCCACCGGACCCGCGAAATCCGCTTCGCCAGCGATGGCGTGTGGCGCGCGTAATCCTCCGTGTAGGTGACGATCGTGTGGGCACGGGTGAGCGCGAAGTTCTGCGAGCCTCGCGCCAGCGTCTCGATCACCCGCTGAACGACTCCCGGCGGCGGCTTCAGGTCGCAGTGGTATGTCACGACGAGCGGAACCCGCGCCGAGCGTCCCGCGACCGCCAAGGGCACTGCGTTCACGAGAGGGGAATGGAGATGAAGAACGTCGGATCGGGCGAGCTCACGGCGAGCCGCTCCCAGGATGGCCGGAGAGATCAGGGCCTTCCCGGCCCGGGCGAGCACAGGCGCCCGCACGACCCGCACGCCGCCGTCGGTCTCTTCCGGGGGCAGCCCGGCGGTGTGCGCGTGCGTCAGGATCGTGACGTCGTGCCCGCGGCGGGCGAGCCCTTTCGCCAGGCTCTCGACGTAGAGCGTCAGCCCGGAGATGTTCGGACGGTAGTAGTCGAGGGCCATGAGAACCCTCATCCCGCGTTGCGGACAAGGGTGAGCGCGACGCCCCCCGCGAGAAGTGCATGGTGCTCGAGAGCCCTCTCCAGCTCGATCAGAAATCGAGACGGTTTCTTCACGAAGGGAGGAATCAGAAACAGAAACGTACGGGACCGGCCGGACCATCCGCTAGCCTCCGCTCGCGTGAGAAAGCCGGCCGGCCAGAAGTTTCGCTCGCCGCGCTTCACGGCACATCCCACGAGGACGTAGGGATTGCGCCAGTTGGGCTCGATCGCCACCCATCGAGCTCCCGCGAGGGCAACCTCACCGACCGATCGGAGGACGTCGCTCTCATCGGGGACGTGGTGCAAGAGGTCATTCGACAGAATCCACTCGAACCGACCCATCGGACCGAGGATCTCCGCGAGATTCTCGGCATGCCCAACTCGAAAACGGGCGTTCCGGATGCGCCGCTCCGTGGCCGTTTTCGTCGCGAACTCCACGTAGCCCGGTTGGGGCTCCACACCCGTGAACTGCAGGTCCGGATGCGCGGCAGCCAGTTCGATCAAGAGCTCGCCGACGCCCGAGCCGACGTCCAGAACTCGATCTCCGGAGGATGCCCCGCGGAGGGCGTCGGTCACAAAAGAGATCCGTCGCCGGGTCAACCAGCAGTCTCGAACGGAGGCGTAATCCGCGGGGCGATTGTCCCACTCAGCGTTGTACATGGATCGTTTCGGGGGCCTCCTCCGGTTGGATTCTAGCCAGAGGATCCGAGGTTTCGCCGTCTCCAGGGTCGCAGTCATCGCAACGGTGCGACCTGGAAAACGACCGTGTTGCCCGTCAACGCCGGGCGGAGGAAGGGAAACGCCGCGATCCGCGGCGCGTCCGGATAGGCCGTGCGCTCGAGGTCTCCCAGGACCACCAGGTTGACGTGGCGCTTGTCGAGGATCTCCCGCGCGACCGCGGGGTCCGTCGCCGAGTAGAAGCCCCGAACCTCCTCGATCCGGGCGGCGACTTCGGGGTCGTTCGACCTCCACAGCCCTTCGTGGTTGCCCCAGCCGAGGACCGTCGGAATCCCGGTGTGGGAGGAAATGCGCGCGTACTCCGTGTAGGGGTTGCCGGTGGCTTCCATCACGACCGAGCCCGGCGGAGCATTCTTCTCGAGCCACTCGACCGCCGCGAGGTCTCCGGGATTTCGCCGCCCGAGCGCTTTCCGGGCGTCGAGCGACAACCCACCGTCCCCCTGGCGGAGCCGGGACACGATCGCGGTCGCCGGATAGAGGAGCGCCGCGAACGTGGCCGCGACGACCACCGCCGAGAGAATCCGGCGCGGCGGCTTCGAAACCCGCCAGGCGCGATCGAGGAAGACGACGGCGGCGATGCCGAGAAGGGGCCAGGCCTGGTGGTAGAACTTGAAGACCGTGTTCATCCGGTGGAGCTGGTCGCCGTAAGAGTCCTTGAAGTAGACGAGCTCGCATCCCGCGATCATTCCGAGGGCGAGGATCGCGAGGAACGCCGCAAAGAGGCCCTCGCGGTCCCGGTCCCGGCGGAGCGATCTCCAGGCGGCGCGCCCGGCGAGGAATCCCAGGAAGAGGAGAGGCGCGAGCGCCGGAGCCTGCTTCGCGAACGCGACGAGGACGGCCAGGAAACCCGCGATCGCGAAACCGAAGTCGCGCCGCCGCCGCCCCTCTTCGGTTTCCTCCGGCATCCCGAGCAGAAGGCCGGCCGCGGCCACCGCGAAGAGAATGCCCCAGACGCCGAGGAGCTCGAGTATGCCGGAGACCGCGTGCGTCCTTCCGATTCCAGAGCCCGGCAGGTGGAAGGACCGCAGGTACGGCAGCACCAGGAGGAGGGACGCGACGACGGTCAAGCCGCCGGTCAGCGCTCCGAGGAGCGCAGCTCCCGCTGCCGGAAGGCCCTCGCCCCGAGACGCGCGCGCCACGCCCGCAAACAGGAGGAGGATCGCCATGGCCGGTCCGTTCCAGGGGTTCGCCGCGATGGCGGCGGCTCCCACCAGCGCAACGAGCAGGAAAGGCGCCGCGCGCCGCAGGAATCCGGGGGGAGAGGACGTCCCGGGGACTCCCGCCTGGATCCACCTGTCGGCCATCGCGAACGCCGCGATAAAAAAGGGAAACGCGAGCAGATGCGGGTGCAGGTCGGCGTGGAAGAACGTGAAGAAAGGGAACTCGTTGATCGTGTCGCCGGCGCCGATGACGCGCGACGCGTGCCAGTAGTCAAAATCCCTCGCGAACGGGCGCGCCCAGGCGTCGAACGCGCCCATCAGGTTTCCCGCGAAGACGCTCACGAACCCGGCCCCGATGGCCGCGGCGGTCCTTCCCCCGGTCAGGCGATCGCCCAGGCATGCCGCGGCGGAAAAGGAGTAACCCGCCAGGGCCGCGATCGCCAGGTTGTAGGCCACGAACGTGCTGACGCCCGTGGCCTTGGCCATCGCCGCGACGAGGAGGTATCCCCAGTAGTAGTAGTTGATCGTTTTTTCCGACATCCAGGGGTCGAGGGGCGGCATCGCCCCTCCGCGAGTCAGGGAGTTCAGGAACGCCAGGTCCATGAACTTCTCGGCGCCCAGGATCTCCGGGACCGCCGCGCGGACGAGGAGGAAGACCGCGGCCGGCACCCAGAAGAAGAGGGCCGCGCGATTCTCCTCGGCGCCCCAGAAGGGCCCGGCCTCGGGCCCGCCGCGGCGCCGGAAAACGAGCGAAATCCCGGCGATGACCAGAACCGCCAGGAGGATCCCGCCCCGCGAAAAGCCGAGGGGAGTCGCGAGAGCCAGCGCCCAGGCGACCCATCCGGCGAGCACGAGGCCGACCGGGCGCGACAGCAGAGCCGCGTCGCGGCGGTTGGCGAAGAACCCTCGGAGCACCGGTGCCGCCGCGAGGCCGAGGACCTCCACGGCGAGGACCCACTTCAGGATGTCGAGCACTCACAGGAGTTTATAGACTGTCCCCGAATTCGGGGCACTCTGATTGCAGCGGAGGTCGGCGCATGGGCCTGACCGAATATCGGAAGAAGCGCCGCTTCGACGTCACCGCGGAGCCGGCCGGCGGGAAGAAGCCGCCCCGCACGAAGACGAAGACGCTCTCCTACGTCATCCAGAAGCACCGGGCGACCGCGCTCCACTACGACTTCCGGCTGGAGTGGAAGGGAGTGCTCCTGTCGTGGGCGGTTCCGAAGGGCCCGTCGCTCGACCCCTCGGTCAAGCGGATGGCAATGCCGACCGAGGATCACCCGATCGAGTATGCGAAGTTTGAGGGGATCATCCCGGAGGGCCAGTACGGCGGCGGCACCGTGATGATCTGGGACTACGGCACGTGGACCCCGGAGTCGCCCGACGTCGATGCGGCGCTGAAGAAGGGCGACCTCAAGTTCTCGCTCGACGGGAAGAAACTCCACGGATCCTGGGTCCTCGTCCGGATCCGCGCGCGGGAGGGCGGCCGGCCGCCGTGGCTCCTGATCAAGCACCGCGACGAGTTCGCGAGCAAGGTCGACATCTCCGAGAACGAGCCCCGCTCGGTCGTGTCGAAGAGGATCCTCGCGGAGATCGCGCGCGACGAGGGGGGCGACATCGTGAAGGCGGCGAGCGGCGATCCCCCTTCGCTGATCAAGAAACTCCTGAAGGATCCGGCGCTGCTCGCGCCGCCGAAACGCGGGCGCCGCAAGGCCGTCTGGAATTCGAACCGGTGAGGACGGCTGTGGCCCGGAAGGCGCGCCCCGCCTCGGACCGGATCCCGTTTCGCGTCCACCCGATGCTCGCAACGCTCGTCGCCGGGCCGTTTGATCGCGCCGGGTGGATCTACGAGGAGAAGTACGACGGTTACCGGATCCTCGCGTATAAGGAGGGGCTGCACGTCACCCTGTACTCCCGCAACGCGAAGAACCGGACGGAGTCGTTCTCGCAGATCGCGAGGGCGATCGCGACCCTGCCCGATCGCACGCTTCTCTTAGACGGCGAGGCCGTCGCCTTCGACGGCCAGCTCGTGTCGCGTTTCCAGCTGCTCCAGCAGGGCGATCGCCCGTACGTGTATGCGGTCTTCGACTGTCTCTACCGGAACGGCCGCGACTTCCGGAACGAGCCTCTTCCGGTTCGGCGGGAAGAGATGGAAGAGGCGATCGGCAATACGGACCACCTCCTTCCGTCGCGCCGGCTCGAGGCGAACGGCCTGAAGGCTTACAAGACGGCAATGCGGAAAGGGTGGGAGGGTCTCGTCGCCAAGGATTCGTCGGCTCCGTACATCGAGGGCCGCAGCACGAAGTGGCTCAAGGTCAAGATCAAGCAGGAGGAGGAGTTCGTCATCGGCGGCTACACCGCCCCCGCGGGCTCGCGGAGCCACTTCGGATCGCTCCTCCTCGGGGCGTTTCGCGGTCGGGAGCTCCACTACGTGGGCCGGGTGGGCACCGGGTTCACAGGCAAGACGCTCTCCGCGCTGCACCGCAAGTTCCAGCCGCTCGTGCAGGCGAAGTCACCCTTCGTCATGCCGCCGAAGATCAAGGACGCCACCTGGATCGCTCCGAAGCTCGTCGCCCAGGTCGCGTTCCAGGAGTGGACGGACGACCAGAAGCTTCGTCAGCCCGTGTTCTACGGGCTTCGCGACGACAAGAAGCCCTCGGAGGTTCTTCTTCCGGAGCGGAAGTGACCACGGCGCGCCGGAAGGCTCTCCCCGGAAAGCGCGCCGCGCCGGAGAGCCTGCCGGTCAAGGTCTCGAACCCGGACAAGGTCTTCTGGCCCGACGAGGGATACACGAAGCTCGATCTGGTCCGTTTCTACGACTTCGTGTTTCCGAAGCTCCAGCCGTGGATGAAGGACCGTCTGATCTCGCTGAAGCGCTGCCCGAACGGCCTGCTCGGGAAGTGTTTCTTCCAGAAGGAAAAACCGGACTCCATGCCCCCGGACACTCCGACGAAGCGGATCGTCCACGAGAACGGAGTCCGCAACTACGTCGTCGGCGGAAAAAGAGAGACGCAACTCGCGCTGGCCAACCTGGGATGCATCGCGGTCCACGTCTGGGGGGCGCGCGCGGAGACCCCACGCCAGCCGGACTGGCTGTGTTTCGACCTCGACCCCGACTCCGCGAAGTTTGCCGACGCGGCCCGCGCGGCGATCAAGGTCAAGGAGGCGCTCGACGCTCTCCGGCTCGTCTCGTTCGCGAAGACGTCCGGCAAAAAGGGTCTGCACGTGTTCGTGCCGATCCGCGTCGGGCCGGACGCGGACGACGTCCGCGGGTTCGCCGAGGCGCTGGGGACGAAGCTCGCCGCTGCTTATCCCAAAGAGATGACGATGGAGGGCTCGATCGCCCGCCGCAAGGGACGGGTCTACCTGGACCCGTTCCGCAACGGGTTCGCGCAGACGGTCGTGTCGCCCTTCTGCGTGCGGCGGTTCCCGCGCGCGCCCGTCTCGACGCCGCTCGAGTGGAGGGAGGTGAAGCCCACGCTCGACCCCGGGACGTTCAACATGGCGACCTTCGCAGAGCGCCTGAAGAAGCCGGACCCCTGGAAGGACTTCTGGAAGAGCCGCCAGGACCTGAAGCCCGCGATCGCGGCTTTGAAGCGGCTCTGACTTTCGGTTCTCGGTTTACGGTTTACGTTTCCCGGTTTACGCTTCGCTCCACGTGACCGGCCTCGAAAAGCTGACTCGTTTCCTCGACCGCCACTTCGGCCCGCCCCGGCTCTTCCTCGCGGTCGCCGCATGGGTACTGGCGCTCGGCGCCTGGGGGATGGTCGCGCGCACGTACCTCCCCATCGAACACCGGCTGCGTTGGGAGATCCCGCTGGAGCTTCGGGCGCCGCTCTACGCGAAGTTCGACTCGGGCTGGTATCTCGCGATCATCGAGTGGGGATACGGCAAGCCGCCTCCCGACGGCAAACCGTCGAACCATGCCTTCTTTCCGCTCTATCCGACGACCTCGAAGGTCCTCCACGACACGTTCGCGATGGACGGGTTCCACGCCGG
>JBBQKV010000029.1:0-24881 GCA_038327245.1 Acidobacteriota bacterium | reverse complement strand
GTCGCCTTTCCGGCCGGGCAGGTGCGCATCCTTCCGTACAACCGCGTCGTGAAGGACCTCGGAGGCCGGACGCCCGCGGAGTTCCTCGCGGACCTCGGTAAGGAACTGGTCCTCACGCCGGGCGCGCCGCCCTCGCCGGACCGCCGGGGGGATGCCGCCATGTACCTCGACGGCCGGTGGTATGGAATCCGGCTGCCGCCGGCGACGGGCTCCGACGGGCCGGCGCTCGACGTCACCCTGCTCCAGGAGCAGGTACTGGAGGCGATCCTCGGCGTCGGAGACGTGCGTACCGACCCGCGCATCGACTTCGTCGGCGGGGCGCGCGGAACCGACGCGCTCCGGGCGGCCGTTGACAGCGGAAAAGCCGCGGTGGCCTTCTCCCTCTTTCCGGTCGCGGTCGAAGACCTCACGCGGATCGCCGACGCGAACGGCATCATGCCCCCCAAGTCCACGTGGTTCGAGCCGAAGCTGCGGGACGGTCTCCTGATCCACGAGATCTAGAATTCCCTTCCCGTGAAAGTTCTCGTCGCGGACAAGTTCGAGGAGTCCGGCCGCCGCGGGCTGGCCGACGCGGGTTTCGAGGTCCTCTACGAGCCGGACGCGAAGGACGACGCGCTCACCGAGTCCCTGAAGAAGAGCGGAGCCGAGGTGCTCGTGGTCCGCTCGACGAAGGTGTCCCGCGCCGCGCTCCAGGCGGGACATCTTTCGCTCGTGGTCCGCGCCGGCGCCGGGTACAACAACATCGACATCGAGGCCGCCTCGGAGCGGGGCATCTCCGTCGCCAACTGTCCTGGAAAGAACTCCATCGCGGTCGCCGAGCTCGCGTTCGGTCTCATCGTCGCGCTCGACCGCCGTATTGCCGACAACACGGCGGACCTGAAGCGCAGCGTCTGGAACAAGAAGGAGTACGGAAAAGCGCGCGGACTCTACGGGCGCACGCTCGGGCTCATCGGCGTCGGCGGGATCGGCTGCCAAATGATCCCGCGCGCCCGCGCCTTCGGCATGCCGGTCGTGGCGTGGAGCCGCAGCCTCACTGACGAGAAAGCGCGCCAGCTCGGAATCGACCGCAAGGAGTCGATCCTCCAGGTGGCCGGCGCGGCGGACGTGGTCAGCGTCCACGTGGCGCTGAAGCCCGAGACGACCGGGCTGATCGGATCGGATTTCTTCGACGCCATGCGGCCCGGATCCTTCTTCGTCAACACTTCTCGCGCCGAGGTGGTCGACCAGGCTGCGCTCGCGCGCGCCGTTACCGAACGCGGATTGCGCGCGGGTCTCGACGTGTTCGCCGGCGAGCCCTCCGGCGGGTCGGGCGCGGTCGATGATCCGATCTTCCAGCTGCCGGGTGTGATCGGGACCCATCACATCGGGGCCTCGACCGACCAGGCGCAGGAGGCGATTGCCGCCGAGACGGTCCGGATCGTCCGAGAGTACCGGGAGACCGGGCGGGCGCCGAACGTCGTCAACCTGGCGAAGAAGTCGCCCGCGACCCACCTTCTCATAGTCCGGCACTGTGATCGGGTCGGTGTTCTCGCCGCGGTATTCGACCGCATCAAGGAAGCCGGGATCAACGTGCAGGAGACCGAGAACGTCGTCTTCGACGGCGCGAAAGCCGCGGTCGTGCGGATTCACCTCAACCAGGCGCCGTCGCCCGAAATCCTCCGCGACATCGAGTCGAGCACCAGCGATATTCTGGAAGTGACGTTGATCCCGATTCCGCTTTGAGGAGACAGCCATGGCGACCATCGCAGAAGAGAAAGATCGGATGACCCGGCGGATTTTCAACTTCGGCGCGGGACCCGCGGTCCTGCCGGAGCCCGTGCTCGAGCAAGTTCAACGGGACCTGCTCTCGCTCGAGGGCACGGGCATGTCGATCCTGGAGATCAGCCACCGATCGAAGACGTTCGAGGAGATTCTCGACGGGGCTATCTCGGACATCCGCCGGCTCGCCGCGATCCCGTCGAACTATCACGTCCTCTTCCTGGGCGGCGGCGCCTCGCTCCAGTTCTCCATGGTGCCGATGAACCTGCTCGCCGGGGATCGGAGCGCCGACTACGTCGTCACGGGTGTCTGGTCGAAGAAGGCCGCGAAAGAGGCGCAGAAGGTCGGGATGGTTTCGATCGCGGCGACGACCGAGGACGAGGGCTTTTCCCGGATCCCGGGCCAGTCGGAGCTGCGGCTCGACGAAGAAGCCGCGTACGTCCACATCACCACGAACAACACCATCTACGGAACGGAGTGGCACCGGGAGCCCGAAACGGGACGGGTGCCGCTCGTGGCGGACGTGTCGTCCGACGTCTTCAGCCGGCCGATCGACGTCTCGAAGTACGCGCTTTTCTACGCCGGCGCGCAGAAGAACCTGGGTCCCGCGGGCGTCACGCTGGTGGTGATCCGCGAGGATCTCCTCGCGCACAGCCCGCAGGGTCTACCCACGATGCTCGACTACAACACGCACGCGAAGGACAAGTCCCTCTACAACACGCCGCCGGTGTTCGCCATCTACGTCGTCCGGCTGGTCGTGAAATGGATGCTGGAGATGGGCGGTCTCGAGGCCGTCGGCCGCACGAACGCCGCGAAGGCGCAGGCGCTCTACGGCGCGATCGACTCGTCCGGCGGGTTCTACCGTCCGCACGCGAAGCCGGACAGCCGGTCGAACATGAACGTGACGTTCCGACTGCCCTCCGAGGAGCTGGAGAAGGCGTTCGTCTCGGAAGCCTCGAAGGAGGCGCTGTCGGGTCTGAAGGGCCACCGCTCGGTCGGCGGAGTCCGCGCCTCGATCTACAACGCGATGCCAAAAAAGGGCGTGGACGCGCTCGTGTCCTTCATGAAGGAGTTCGCGGGCCGGAACGCGTAACGGTCCGGCCGCGCGCCATCCTCCGGATGCCGAGTCTTCAGGGCCCGGTGACGTTCACCAGCTGCTCCCGGACGGTCCCCTTCCCCTTCAGCTCTTCAACGAGGATCAGCCCGACGCCGGCCGCGTAGTACTTGACCTCCACGTCGCCGGGAGACAGGCTCGACCACTCCTTCGTGACGAGCACGTTCGAAAAGGTTCCGTACGGGACGGTTACCTTCGCGTTCTGTCTCTGGACCTTCGCCATGTCCTCGGCGATTCCCGCCGAGAACTCCTGCTGGTAGGACTGGCCCTGCCTCGGGTCGGCGAGCATGATGAATCCCGCCCGTGCTCCATTCACGCCGGCTTCCCAGGAGCCCTCGGTGCTCGCGCCGATCACGTTGCCGCTGGCGTCGTAGGTGTACGCTACGGTGGACTCGCCCACGTACCAGACGTTGCCGAAGTTGTCCGGCGCATACCAGTCCTGGGTGTCTTCGAGCAGGAGGGTCATCGTGCCTGTATCGAGGTACACCACGTCGTGGACGACGATTGCGTTCACGATTCCGGTCTCCGACTGTATGAGCTTCGTCTCCGACGTGACGCTCACTTCGGTTCGAACGAGCCCCTCGGGGGTCTGGGTCTCGTAAAACCAGGTCGTTCCCGGCACGAGCGGGAAGTAGGGGTTGGCGACGGGACTCGTGAAGTTCGCCGAATCAAACGTCGGAGTCGGGACGCTGGCCGCGAACGATACGGTGCCCCCGAGACAGACGAGAGCGGCGACAAGAATGGCGGTCGAGCGAGTGGTCCTCATGGAAACTCCTTTCGAGGGAACGAACACAATTGCAGAGAGAGAAGTCGCCTGCAAGATACGTGCGTGCAGGCCGCGCCCGCCTGCTATCGTTCTTGGATGCCGAGGGGCGGCCGATCCTTCGCCCGGAAGCGGCCGTCAGACGATCAGGCTCGTCCTCTCGGAGCGCGCCTCCGGGGAGAAGGCGCGCCACGCGCGAGCGAGCCGCTCCACCCCCTCGGTCATCGTCTCGGAATCGTGGACGAAGGGCAGGCGCAGCCGGTCCGCGCCGCCGGCGTCGGGCGACGCGAGCGGGCCGGGCACGACCGCCACGCCGTGCCGCAGCGCGATCTGCGCGAAGCCCGTGGCGTCCCCGTGCGGCAGCTTCACCCAGAGCGACAACCCTCCGGCCGGCGGCGTCCAGGACCATGACGGCAACCGAGACCGCAGCAGCTTCGCGAGACACGCGTATTTCGTCCGGACCTCCCTCCGGCGCGAGCGGCGGATGATCTCGAACCGGCCGAGCAGCTCGACCGCCGCGAGCTGCGAGAGGATCGAGCACCCCAGGTCCGTCAGGATCTTCAGCCGCGTCAGCCGGGAGAGCAGCGGCTCGGGCGCGCGAATCCAGCCGATCCGCAGGCCGCCCCAGAGAACCTTGGAGAGAGAACCCACGGTCAGCACCGGCCCACCGCGCGAAAACGCCGCGATCGGCGGGGGCGGCTCGGCGCCGAGCGTCAGGTCGGCGAGCGTGTCGTCCTCGACCAGCGGCACCGCGGTTTCGTCCGCGATTTTCGCGATCTCCCGGCGCGCCGACTCGGGCACAAGCGCGCCCGTCGGGTTGTGGAACGTCGGGACCAGGTAAACGAGCCGGGGCGCGGTGCGGTGGATGACCTCCCGCAGGGCGTCGGGACGGACGCCCTGGTCTCCCACGGGAAGAGGGACGAGGTGCGCGCCCGCGTTCGTGAACAGGTCCATCGCGCCCAGGTAGGTCGGGGACTCGAGCGCCACCGCGTCTCCGCGCTGGAGGAAGAGCGACGCGACGAGGCCGATCGCCTGCTGGGCGCCGCTCGTGATCAGGACCTGCTCCTCCTGCGTGGGCAGGCCGCGCGCGTCGAGGCGGGCGGCGATCGCGCGCCGGAGCTCGGGCAGACCCGCGGGCAGGTATCCGTGGTCCCGCGCGAGCCGCGCGACGCCGTCCTTCAGCGCGAGGATTTCTCCGGGGATCGCGCTCGCGCCCGGAAGGTGCGCACCGAGAAACTCGATCGTCCCGCCGGAACCCTCGATCAGGCTCCGGTAGACCGGGTGCCGGCGAAACGAGGGGGACTCCTCGCGGGTAGAGAGCGGCCGGCGCGGCGCCGATCGAACGCGCGTCCCGCTGCCGCGGCGGCTCTCGAGCCACCCCTCCTGCCGCAGGATTTCGTAGGCCGACACGACGGTCGTGCGGCTGACCGCCAGGAGGCGGGAAAGATTTCTCTCCGCGGGCACGCGGGTGCCGGGGAGGACGTCGCCCCGAAGGACCGCGGAGCGAAGGCCGTTGGCGAGGCGCTGGTAAACCGGGCCGGACGCCTGGGACCAGCTTCCGAGCGAGTTGACGAATTCGTTCTCTGCCGACTGCCGGTTCGGGGCGGGAACTCTCCGAATCTGCTCTTCTCGCATTGCTCAGTCCACTTTATTCAAAGTGGCTATTGATATTAGCAAAACAGGGGCGGATGCTGCGACCGTTCTGGAGGCACCGCGTAATTGGACCGACTGATTGGCATGGGGAGGTAACGCGGGTCGGGGATTTCTCCTGACTCGGTGGAGGCGACGATGGCTCTTCCGCACTACGCCTTTTTCCAGGGGCGGATCGTTCCCTATTCCGAGGCGCGGGTCGGCGTGCTCACCCACGCCCTGAACTACGGCACCGGGGTCTTCAGCGGGATCCGCGGCTACTGGAACCCGGACGAGAAGGAGCTCTTCGTTTTCCGGCCCGAGGATCACTACCGGCGTTTTCTCGAGTCCGCGAGGATGCTCGGGATGGCCCTGCCGCTCGATGCCGCGCAGCTCACCACGGCCGTGACGGACCTCCTGCGCCGGGAGGGCTTCCGCGAAGACTGCTACGTGCGGTCGCTCGCTTTCTACGCCGACGAGACCGTGGGGGTCCGCCTGCACGACCTGACTCCGGAGATTTCGATCGTGTCGATGCCGTACGGCCGCTACATCGACAAGGAGGAGGGCGCGCACGCCACGATCTCGTCGTGGCGGCGGGTCGACGACAACGCGATTCCGGCGCGCGGCAAGATCGTAGGCTCCTACGTCAACTCCGCGCTCGCGAAGACGGAGGCGATGCGCTCCGGATTCGACGAGGCGATTGTCCTGAACGGCGACGGCCACATTTCCGAAGGCTCCGCCGCCAACTTCCTGCTCGTGCGGAACGGAGTGGTGCTCACGCCCCCGATCACGGACAACATCCTGGAGGGGATCACGCGCCGTACCGTCATCGACCTGCTGCGCGACGTGCTCCACGTCGAGGTGGTGGAGCGCTCCATCGATCGGAGCGAGATCTACATCGCCGACGAGGCACTCTTCGTCGGGACGGGCGTGCAGATCGTCGCGGTCACGCGCGTCGATCACCGTCCCGTGGGCAGCGGGCGGATCGGGCCGATTGCCTCGGCTCTTCGCAAGCTCTACTTCGACGTGGTCCGCGGGCGGCGCGCGGAGTACCGCCACTGGTGCGCGCCGGTCTACGGCGGCGCCACGTCGGTCGAAGAGTCCCCGATCCGCGGACGCGAAGAGGCGGTGCGACCGGCCGTCGCTCGTTCGTGAGAATCGAGACGGTCGCCGTCCACGCCGGGGCCGACCGCGATCCGGTCACCCGCGCGGTTGCTCCTCCGATCCACCTCTCTACGAACTACGAACTGGGGCCGGGCTCCGAGCAGATCGGCGGGTACATCTACGGCCGGAACGGCAACCCCACGCAGGACCGGCTGGAGTCGGCGCTCGCGGCGCTCGAAGGAGGCGAGGCGGCTCTCGCGTTCGGGTCGGGCGTGGCGGCGGGGGCGGCGGTCCTCCAGGCGATTCCGCCCGGATCCCACGTGGTCTTCCCCGACGACGTCTATTACGTGTACCGGCAGATGGCCGCCGAGTACCTGCCCCGCTGGGGAATGGAGTCCACGGTCGTGGACATGTCGGACCTCGCCGCGCTCGCAGCGGCGGTCCGGCCGAACACCC
This sequence comes from Acidobacteriota bacterium, assembly GCA_038327245.1. GTDB lineage: Bacteria > Acidobacteriota > Thermoanaerobaculia > UBA5066 > Gp7-AA6 > Gp7-AA6. The sequence continues at coordinate 18,057 of JBBQKV010000029.1, read as the reverse complement.
GGCTGATCTGGGCGGAGACCCCGTCGAACCCCCTTCTGAAGGTCACGGACCTGGCCGCGGTTGCCGAGATCGCGCGCCGCGCGAACGCACTCAGTCTCGTCGACAACACGTTCTCGACGCCGATCCTCCAGCGACCGATCGAGTCCGGCTACGACCTCGTTCTCCACTCGACCACGAAATACATGGGAGGGCACGGCGACGTCCAGGGCGGCGCGGTGGTGTTCCGCCGCCGGGATGCGGTCTTCGACGCCGCCCGTCACGTCCGGGACGTGCAGGGCGCGGTGGCTTCCCCGTTCAGCTCCTGGCTCGTCCTCCGCGGCCTTCGCTCGCTGCCGTGCCGGGTCGAGCGCCACTCCTCCAACGCGATGGAGGTGGCGCGGTTCCTCGCCTCGAGGCCCGGCGTCCGAGCGGTTCACTACCCCGGTCTGCCGGGCGATCCGGGTCACGCCGTCGCGGCCCGCCAGATGTCGGCATTCGGCGGAATGCTGTCCTTTCACGTGGAGGCGGGCCAGGAGGCGGCCGTGCGAACGACTTCCCGGACGAAAGTCTTCGTCAACGCGACGAGCCTCGGCGGCCCCGAAAGCCTGATCGAGCACCGCTTCTCCAGCGAAGGGCCCGGTTCGAGAACTCCGGACGACCTCCTGCGCCTGTCAGTGGGGCTCGAGAGCGCGCAGGACCTGATCGAGGACCTGGACCAGGCCCTGGGCGCCTGAGCCCGCCGACATCTTTCTCGGAAAGACCGCTTTTCTACTTGGCCGGGGCTCGCTTGCTCGGATCGTCCGCAGGGTTGACGTAGTTCAGGGCGAAGGGTCCGGGGCCCATAATCTGGATCGTCGACGGCGTGGTGGCCATGGCGAAATGCCTCATCTCGGCCGGCAACAGCACGTATCCCCCGGCGGGAAGCGTCTCGAGGCTGGCCTTGTCGAACTTCTCGCCCATGCCGACGGCGAAGGTGCCCGACAGGGGTGCCGCCGAATCCAGGTTACCCGAAACAGGCTCAGCCTCCGGGGGGATGCTGCACGTCCCGGTGACCGGGACAGGGAAAATAGATCTGTCCCTATTTCGCCACTGCTCGTCGCTGTGAACTGCTTTGACCGGGGGGAGCTTGGGGTCAATCGTGTAATCCTGCATTCTGTCCCGCTCGGGCCGATCACCTGTTCCTAGCTAGCGGGATCACTACGGGCCTACGAAGACCACCCAACTACGCGGACGCCGCGGTTTCCGAGCCAGGTAACAGAGGGCTATATCGCGCCCTATCGGCGATCCCGGAGTACAGAGATACACGATTGACCCTTCACACCCGCGGCGACCTATCTGGAGAGGGCAGCTTTACGAACTTCGTCCTCCAGTTCCGCTACCTTCTGCCGGTCGATGTGAGTTTCGTCGAAGACTCTTCGCGGTCCCATTAAGTTCGGCCACTCCGCGGGGGGCCGACCGGCAAGTGAGAACAGCGCGCCGTAGATCGAGCTTTTCACGAAGCCAGAGACAGAACGACTGCGCAACTTCTCGGCGAGCCGCTGGAAGACGTCCACCCGATTGGTCCCGAGGAAGATGCTGCCCAAGCAGGCTGCAGCCATACTCTGGACGTCTTCATCGCGGTCTCGCTCGAGTAACCGCCAGCAGAGGTCAGCCGTCTCGCCGGTCTTGGCCCTGAGATCGAGTACAAGCGTCTGAAGCGCGTAATACCTGACCTCTTCGTCTTCGTCAGCCGTCAACCGCCAGACGCGAGGAACGGCAGCGCGGTCCCCAAGCCTTCCGGCCAAGGTCACGGCGTCGATACGATCCTGCGAACTTGATCGACCAGAGTCGACCAGCTTCCAAAGCTCCTCCAGCTTCTCTCGCTCGCCCAACGCTCGGATGGTGTCCTCAGTCATCTACTGCTTCTGCAACTCAGCGTGGACACGGCTCCACGCATTTCTGAAGAACTCGCCGGCACTGCTTCTCGACCTCATCGAGTTTCTTGCTGTACTGCAAGAGCAACTGCTGAGCCCTCTGACGCTCGGCGGGCGTCAAATCGCTCCGAGTGAGAAAACTCTTGAGCTGGTCAAGCCTGTTTGCGTCTGCGCTGGGGTCAATCGTGCATTCCTGCACTCCGAAGTCGCCGATAGCAGTCTCTAGGCAGGTGCGTCAGCAGCGCGTGTGACGAACTTCGGCAGCCGGCCGGTGAAGAATGAGCGAACCGCCTCTCGCCACGGTCCGGGGAACTCCGGATGATCGGGCCAGGCCGCGCCCTCCGAGACGATCTGATCCCAATTGGCGCGGATCTGTCTGGTGAGACCAAACAAGCCAGTCCACACTGCTGTGATCAGCGAAAGAATGAAGCATCCAACTAGAACCTCACTCGGCCGAAGACCAGCCACGGGAAATGGACGAAAGCCAAGCCGAAGGCCAGCTTGCCAACCGAGCAGCCAGACAGCAGACGTCAACATCACCATAAGGAACGCTGAGCGTCTATTGATTGGCTGGTAGAGGGCGACGAGGACTCGGCGCTGAACGATATTGAGGTCGGACGTCTGCGGATAGCCTCCTGCTCGACTCCGTGGTCCGCCCCATCCATGAAAGATGTTAACAGGCGTAAGGGCTAGCAGGATCGCCGGAACCCAAAAGCCTAGTCCTACACCCAACAGGACGGGCCACCATCGTCTCTCCCCGGCGGTGAGCATCAGGAATGCTGTCCCCATTACGATTCCGAAGAAGGACGCCGTGAGAATGCTAGATTGCTCGATTGCAAAAGGCATCTTCGCCCGCTTGCGGCGAGCTCGGCTATTGGTCGTGGCCCTTATCTCGGACACGGTCGCTCCGCACAGATCTGCGCCTCGACAGTCACGGTTCCCTGAGGAAGGGCACCGCTGGTCCCCCATAGAAAGAGTTCGAAGTTCGCGTACCCTGGTCCGTAGACATCCGAGGCAGCCGGAACGCTCGGATTTCTCAGAATATCGACCGCGGCGAATCCTCGACTCGCCAAAAACGCACTTCCAAGCCCGAGGCGCAGCTCCCGATTGACATTTCGACGGACCAGAAGGTCTCGGAAGCTTCGATGCCCGAAGTATCGTGGGACTCTGCCCCCCAGCCGCGGGACGAGAACTTCAGCGGCTCTTCCCAGAACTGCGCCAGTGGCTGTTTTTGCCGCGATATCAACTGCATCTAGAGATGCTCGCTGACCCGTAATCCGCTCGCCGAGCTGTGTCAAGACCGCGTCGACCTCGCCGGCCGCTGCACCGACAATGAAAGGATTGCGTGTCCCGATCGCCGCGGCGATTGCCGCGCCAGTCGCACCAACGCCGGCCACAAAGCCGATTCCAAACTCACGGATGTAGTCGCCGGTGGTGGCGTCGGACCGGCTTAGCGCAAAGTCTGCCGCCCTGAACCCTCCTTCGATCACTCCCGCTCCAAGACCAACAGCGATAGCTAAAGCCGGCACCTGTCCGTCGGGGTCCGTAAACTTAAGAGGATTGTTCAAGGCATAGTTGTACCCGTTTAGGGATTGCGGGACTGAGATGTCGCCTCCAGTGGAATCGACACTGAGAAATCGGCCCAGCGTCGACGATTGATAGCGTGCATGGTCGTAGTCGTTCCCGGACGATGCGTCCCTCTCCATCGCGGCAAACTTCAACGGCTGGAGACCGAACGTGCCGGCAATCTCCTCGCCAAAGACCTTGTACTTATGCGTCTCCAGCATCGTGCCCGTCGAGCTGGTAACCAGGCGCGGCGTGCCCAGATGGTCGCTCGCGTAGAAGCGCCAGGCGATCGGAGGACCCTCGTCCCGAGTGGCTACCAGAAGATTGCCGAAGTAGAAGTAGTTTCTCTTCCGGGTAGTCGCGAAGGAGGTGACGGCGTAATCGGAGGAGAGCCGGTTGCTCCCGTCGCGCAGAGTGACGTTCCAGGTCTCCAGGGATGCCGCTCCCGCGTAAGCGTAGTAGCCCGTCGCGTCCACGATCGCGTGAACGGAACCCGCAGCGACGAGTGAGGCCGTCAGGGAGAGCTGTCCCGCGGTGGAAAGGCCAAGATTGAAATTATCAGCTCGAGTCTGGCCTGCCGAGAAGCTCACCGTGCTCGTACTGATACCCGACGTCCCTCCAGGCTGGGCCAGAATAAAGCCCCCCGCCGTAGCACCGGTCGCGGTCAGATTACCAGCCACAGCCTCTGCCTCGGGCGGGATTCCGCACGCCCCTCCGGTCACTTGAACGAGCAACGGTACTGAAGGCGTGAGCGGCGTCGCCGGTGGATCCACGCGGGTGTCGCGAATCCGGCAGGGCGTGATCGTGTAGAAGCTCAAACCCGGCGCAGTCGAAGTCACACGGCCGATCCTCTCCCCGGATCCCGCATAGAGATAGCGCTCCTTGCCGGAATCCACGGCGATCTGCCGCGACAGCTCGTCATATCGCAGGACCTGGTTGCCGCGAAGCTGGTTGCCGCGATCGTCGTAACCAGCCGAGGTCAACCGGTTCGTCAGAGAGTTTACGGACGACGGATTCAGGTTCCCGTAGCGGTCGTACTGAAAGGTCTGGCAAGACCCGTCTTCACGCGCGAGCGCACGTCGTAGGTGAAGAGGTCCGATCCGATAGCGGTGACGTTTCCCGCTCCGTCGTAGCTGAAGATGCCGGTATCGAAGCCGGTAGTGGAGATCCGCCGCGGCCGGGGCATCAGCGAAGCTTCCTGCTCGATCGTGACCGTCAGATTGTTGGGCGATCCCGCCGTCCAGCTGGCCAGACCCGCCGATGGATTGTACTGCGACGAGTTGACCAGCGTTTGCGAGCCCGCCGGTGTGGTCGAGACCAGCCTCGTTGGAACGCCGCTCGCGTATTCGATCGAGGCAGTCACGTCCGGCGTCGTGCCGGCGAACGGCAGCCCGTAGGCGCTCACCAGACCGAGCGAGTTGTAAGTCCAGGTCTCGTTGATCGCCGGCGTGGCCGCGTGGGGGGCGTTCGTATAAACCGTCGTCTTCCTGGACAAGCCGGCGCCCGTGGCCAGGGCGTACGTAAAGTCCTCGGTGACGCGAGGCTGACGGGGAGAACGCGGGTTGAATCCATATCGCCGCGTCAGGCGGCCGAGCTTGTAAGTACCTCCGGAGAATCCCGCATTTCCGTCGGCACAGGTTGATGCACCGTCGTAGCAGTTCGTTAGGTACGAGACTCCAGCCGCGATCTGGCGCGTCAAGCGTCCGGCCGCGTCGTAGACGAACGTCGACGCTACGCTCCCCTCGGTCTTCGAGAGTGCATTACCCATCGCGTCATAGCCGCCATAGCTTGCCGTCCCCTTCTCGGGATGGGTTTCGGACCGAAGGAATCCGAATGCGTCGTAGTTGAACGTTCGAAGCTGCGAGTTGACGGCGTCGAGCGGCTGCTTGACCTCCGCGAGCTTGTCCAAAGCGTTGTAACGGTAGGACGTGTCGCCCCGCATCCCGGAGATGGAAGGCTCGTCGACGGATACCACGCGACCGAGGACGTCCTTCCGGGTCGCGGTCGTGGCTGCGCTGCCGCTGACGTTGTTGACCGCGACGCTCTCGAGCGTATCGGAGAACGCGACGGAGCCGTCCGCGTAGGAGACTGTCGTCGTCGATCCGTCGGCACGCGTCACGGCCTGTGCGCGTCCGAAGGGATCGAAGTTCGACCACGCGGTTCCGGTGAGGCCCGTCGAGGCCTGCGGCACGGGGAAGGCGCAGTTGCTGATGCTCGTGCCGGGGTAGGAGCTTATCGGGCACGGAGAGAGCTCCGAGACGAAGGCCCGGTGCCCGGCGCCGTCATATCGCGTCTCTCTCTTCGAGAAATAGGAACCGGTAGAAAGAGCGTTCGGAAGCCTGCGGATCTCCCGGATCAGCCTGCCGAAGCCATCGAACTGGTAGCCGTTGAATTCTCCCGACCCCGTCGCGGGTATCCCGTCATCTCGCTGACACGGATCGCCGGACGACTTCTTGGCGATCGTAAAGGCAGGATTGCCCGTGACCGCGGCCAGATAGCAGATCTTCGTCGGAAGCTCTCCGCCGGGAGGGGTGATCGAGGTGATCCGGCCGAGAGCGTCGTAGTCGTACAGCGTAACGAGCCCGTTGGCGTCGCGAGACTGAGTAATGAGACCCGTGTCCGGGTCTCGCGTCACATCAAACGAGGACCATGAGATTCCGGTCCGACGGGTGGAGGTGACCAGGCCCGACTGGAACGTCCGGGTGTCGGTGAATTGCCCCGAAAGTCCAGCGGTGCCGGTGATCGTTTCCGTCTGAGGGTTCCCGACACTGTCTGGCGCGAAGACACGCGTGAGGGTTCCGTTGGCGCCATCCGAGACCGAGACCTGCTGCAGAAAACCGGTCGACGTGCTGAACGTGTACGAGGTAGGAATAATCGACGGCGAAAGCGATCCGGTATCCGAAATGGTTCTGGAGGACAAAAGATCCAGCAGCCATCGGGTCGCGTCGACTGAGGGAGCCCAGTTGGTGGTCGAGGTTCGGAAGACTCCCGAGAGCGCGGTCGTGATGGTGTTGCTATCGTACTTTCCGGCCAGCGAGTCATAGCCGGTGTTCGCGCTGGCGGTGCAGTCCGTGCCGCCGCTCGAACAGGTCCCGCCGCCCGTCGGGTTTTCTCCATACCACGTGACCTGCGCCTGGCGGCGGACGTTATCTCCCAGGCTGTACGCCTGGAGATTCCCAAAGGTGTCCTGGTACCCGCAGACGGGGCCGGAGCCGTCTGCCTCGTGACAGTTGACCAAGCTCCGGACTGGAGTGCCCGAGGCGTTCGTGTCCGCGTAGTAGCGCCGGACGAGCTCGATACCAGTTCCACCCAGCGCCGGACCGACCTCGACGTGGAAGAGGTGCTTGGTGACGAGGTCCGCAGCGGGGCTTCCGCTCGGCGCCGTCACGATCACCCGGCGGGTGATCTTGCTCTGAATTGGTTTGCCCTGGCCATCGAGGGGGACCTGCTGGTATCGATCATAGAGGACCGTTGACGTCACCGAGGTGTAGGGGTCAGTCTCAGTTCTCTGGATCACCGCTGCGCTGCTATCCCAGTAGCGGCTCATATCGTCCCGTTCGGGATCCGGGGCCAGCGGCGCTTCCGAGAAGCCCGAGCCAACGTTTGTCTCCAGATCAGTCGTGCAGCCGATGTTCCCAAAACAAGCGAGGGTGGTCGCTGCGTATACGTAGTCGATAATGCCCTTGGTGGGAAGCGTTATCCGGATCAACGTGCCCGCGAAGGGGGAGGAGAGCTGATAGCCGAAACCGTAACTCATTAAGACGGATGAGTCGCTAAAGTTGATCGTCTGGAGCAAAGGCACGAAGACCGTTCCTGGGTTTATGCAGCTTTGCAGCGCTACAGAGTTGTCGTAGCTATTGCGTGGAAAGGACGAGCTCGCGAGGAATACGAAGTCGACGACAAGCGCTCGGGTACCAACGCCCGGGAAGGTGATCGAGCTGAGAACGGGCCACGTTACGGTGCCGACCTGCTGGCTGCCCCACTTAAAAGAGACCGATCGCTCACTCTGACCGGGGTTCAGGACGACCTTGTCAACCTTCCAGGCAGTGCCGATGACGTAGTCAACTCGAAGGAGCGTCGTATTGAAGGCGTTCTCAATCGTCTTCAGCCCGTATCGGGGCGTGGTCGAGTTCGCTCCGCCCCAGTTCAGATCGTTGAAGTCAAACGATGTTCCTGACGTCGGGCGAGGTCTCGAGTACGCCTGGCTGAATACGTGTCGCGTACCGTCCGGGAATTCGACCTGATAGGACGTGGACGTCGGCTTGGAGATGCGAAGGAAACTGCCGTCTTTGGTGTAGTAAGGCGACGTTCCGTAGAACGGGTGCCGACCGCCGTCCGGAGAATGGTAGATCCCGGTCGCCGCGCTTTCTCCGATGTCGTCGGTGCTCACGTAGCCGAGCTCGAGCGACCAGCCGGCGCCGAGCGTGGGATAGCCGGAGACGAAGGCGTGGCGGACGATCGTCTGGATCGTGCACTGGTAGTTGTCGAATTTCCAGAACTTGGCGGAGTAGTAGGCCTTGAGCTGCCAGCTGTTTCCCGGACCGATCGGGTATTCCGGGCCGAGAGGAACCACGAGTCCCGGATCGCCGTTGAAAAGATTCACGTTGTCGATTCCGTGAGTCTCGAAGACATTGTTCGGAGTGAATCCGGGGAGAGTTTCAGCAGGCTGGTCGGCCTGAAGGCAGTGGGCGCTGCCGATGAAGAAAACCGCGAGCAGAAAACCCCGTTTGCCCGCACGGACGCGTTCACCCATGGTTGGCCCCCTGGTGGATTTCCAGTCCCTATTCTCCTCTCTGGAAGTGCCTGGCGGACCACTGAATTGGGACACCAGCTCTCGGGAAAGAATTTCCGGGCGCCCCCCGCCCCCCGCTCCCCTAACGATCGCCACGGGAATCGGCCTCGGCGATGCGGACCCGTTCTCCCGCGCGAAGTCCCTGCCGGACTTCGGCGAAGCGCGACGTGGTTTTCCCGACGATGATCCGGCGCGCCTTCACTCCTCCGAAGGACGAGCTCACCCAGGCGAACAAGCCTTGCTCGTCGCTGTGGACGGCTTCGACCGGAATGAAGAGGGCATCCGCGACCGCCGCGCCGCGGATCGAGCAGCGGGCCACCATTCCCGGACGGAAGCGGGAGTCGTTCTGGTCGGCGCGTGAAGATCTCCGTGCCCGAGGGCGCCGGCGCGGACGGACGCCCCGCAGTCGCCCGGGTCCTCTTCGAGAACGGCGGCGATTCTTCGGTCCTCCTCGATCGGCTCGAGGTGGCGTCCGCGAGCGGCGGTCTCCGGCGAGCTGCCGGCGCGACCTTCCCGGTCCGGATCCCGGCCGGCGGCCTGAAGGAGATCTACCGGTATCCGCTGGCGCTGACCGCCGGCCAGACCGGCGCCCGGGAGTTCGTCGTGGTCGACCGCGACGGGGACTCGTGGGGCGCGACGCTCCGCCCCATCCCCTGCACGAACTGACTCGCCCGCCCGCGACTCACTGGCCCGAGCCGGTATAACCGGGCGGCGGCTGCAGGGAACGCCCGAACTGCGCGGCAATCGCGGAATCCCGCGAAAGTCCGGGCACTCGGAAACCGAACGGCGGCATCGCGAGCCGCGCGGTGGAGACCGAGTCGCCCCGCAGGAACTTCGCGGCCACCTTGCGGCCCTTCGGAAGGCTGAAGCCGAGGAGGCAGTGGGCCCCCCCGTCGACGATGAGGTGCCGCCCGTTCGGAAATCCCGCGAGCACTTCCTTCGCGTTCGCGGCGGGGGTGTGGGCGTCGAGCGTTCCGCTGACGAAGAGGACCGGAAGTCCGGAGGACACGGGCGAGCGAAACCCGGGCCCGAGGTCGGGAACCCCCCAGGCATCGCAGACGTCGGGCATCGGGAAGTCCGCGACCTCTCCGAGGAGGGTCTTCCCCGACTGCGACCGGATCTTTTCGCGCCGCGCCGCGGATCCCCCGGACGAGCAGCGCATCGTGAAGTCGACGGCGGGGGGAGACGCGCTCCGCCGGCTCGTGAGCGAGCTCGCGGCGAGTTCGTGGAAGTCCCCCTGGAGCATCGCAAGATAGATCCCGGGCAGGCGCGAGATCTGGTCGCCGGAGGCGAGGAGGTTCCGGGTGAAGCACTGGAGGTCGAACTTTCCGATTTTCACGGTGCGCCGGTCGCCGGTCGCCGGGTCCACGGCCTCCGCGGCAATCGGGTCGCGCTCCAGTCTCTCCATCACGATCTGGATCGCTCCCAGGAAGCTCGGCATGCGTTCGGCGAGCAGCGGAGTACGCCGGACCATGAGGTCCACCTGCTCGAGGACGTTCTGGAAGTCGCCGGGCAGGCGTTCCATGTGGTCGGGTCCCTGGACCCCGAAGAGCACGGCGCGTTCGATGGAGCTCTCGAAGAGTCGGATCGTCGCGAGAGCGAGGTGCGTTCCGTAACTCCCGGCGAGGAGGCTCACCTTCGGAACTCCCAGGGCCCGCCTCAGGTCCTCGATGTCGCGAGCGCTCTCGTTCGTGTTGTACGAGGCGAGATCGACGCCCCGTTGCGTCCAGAACGCGCGGCACGCCTCCGCGCGCTCGCGGAAGGCGGCGAGGACGAAGCTGCGCTCCATCGGGCGGTCGAGAGGGAGATCGAAGTTGCCCGGACAGTCGAGCCGCGGCAGCGACCGGCCCATGCCCCGCTGATCCAGTGCAATGACGTCGGCGGACTCCGCGACTGCCTGGAGGAGCGGAAGGATCGCTCCCCCCGCGTCCTGGGTCCCCGATCCGCCGGGTCCGCCGGCGAGCCACACCACGGGAGCGCCGGGGTGCGGCGCGGCCGTTCGGAACCGGAGGAACGCGAGCTCGATCGTCGGCCCCGTCGGCCGCGAACGATTTTCGAGGACCGTGAGCCAGCCGAGCTCGGCGCTCACGGCCCGCGAGCCGTCGCGCGGCTGCAGGGTGTAGGGCATCGAGCGGATCCGGGGCCCGGGGTTGGTCCCGGGCGCGGCCGCCGATTCCTGCGCGATACAGGTCGCGGCGGTCAGGCAGAGAGCCGGAAAAACCGAGTGGCGCATACTGCACCTCTGGAGATGTGGACGGGCGGAACGCCCCGTGGTTTTGACGTTCTGGACGAAGGAAGCGCGGCGTGGGACGAGGGCGATCCCGCCGCGGACGGCCGCTTTCGGCCTTCCCGGAAAGGAGAAAGATCTGAACCCGATCTCCTTCGCGCCGTAACAATCGAAAAGTCGCCGCTACGACCCGAAGACATTCGGGGCGCTCCGGCATAACAGGAGGGACACATGCGACGCTTCGTCCATCGGGGGAGTGGGTTGCTCCTCGGCGCCTCGCTTCTCTACGCCGCGACCGCGGCCGCCCAGCCGGTTTTGACCCTGCCGGAGGCGAGCCCGAAGGCCTCGATCTCCCAGACGGTCGGGTTGACCGACGTCGCGATCACCTATCACCGCCCGGCGGTGAACAAGCGGACCATCTGGGGAGACCTCGTTCCCTACGGCGAGGTCTGGCGCGCCGGCGCCAACCAGAACACCACGATCTCCTTCTCGTCGCCGGTCACCGTCAACGGCAAGCCCCTGGCCGCCGGAACGTACGGGCTGCACATGATTCCGACCACGGGTGACTGGACGATCGCCTTTTCGAACGTGAGCTGGGCGTGGGGCAGCTTCAGCTACGACGAAAAGGAAGACGCCCTCCGCGTGACCGCGAAGCCGCAGCCGGCCGCGTTTCAGGAGCGCCTCTCGTACGGCTTCGACGATCCGACCGAGAAGTCGGTCGAGGTCGCCCTGCGGTGGGAGAAGCTCCGGGTCCCCTTCACGGTCGAAGTGGATACGCCGGCCGTCGTCGTGACGAGCCTTCGCCGCGAGCTGCGGGACCTGCCGCGGTTCTCCTGGCAGGGATGGAACCAGGCCGCGGCCTACAGCATGCGCAACAAGGTGAACCTCGACGAGGCGCTGACGTGGGCCGACCGTTCCATCGCCATGCAGGAGAACTTCAACAACCTGCGGACCAAGGCCGGGATTCTGGAGGCGAAGGGTGACGCGGCGGCCGCCACCCCCCTGCGCGACAAGGCGATGAAGATCGCCACGGAGGCCGACATCAACGCGTACGGCTACCAGCTCCTCGGCGCGGGCAAGACCGACGAGGCCATCGAGATGTTCCGCAAGAACGTCAAGGACCATCCGGCGAGCTGGAACGCTTACGACAGCCTGGGCGAGGCCTACGAAAAGAAGGGGGACAAGAAGCTCGCCGTCGAGAATTACCGCAAGGCGCAGGGGATGACGAAGGACCCCGAGCAGAAAAAGCGGATCGAGGGGATATTGAAGAGGATGGGGGCGTAAGCCGGAGAGGTCGGCTAGCGCGCCGCGTTACGAGGCGGGGCGATACCCAGTGCCCTCGCCACGCGGGCGGCGATCTCCCACGAACCGACGGAGTCCACCACCTGGTGGGGGATGTCCGGCCCGGCCGCAAAAAGCGTGGCGTCGACCTCGGGGTACACGTTGCGATAACCGTGTCCGCCGTAGTCTCCCCGTTCGCCGACGAGCGCGCCGTCGGCGCGCGCCTCCTTCGCGAACAGGTAGCCGGGCCGGGCGAGCACGATCAGGTCCCCCGACTCGGGGGCCCGGAGGCCGAGGTCCTCCGCGTTTTCCCGGCGGACGATCCGGTCGAAGGGAGACTCGCCCCCCACCCGGAAATTTCGGACGATCCGCTCGGCCCGGTCGATGACGTCCGGACCCGCGCGCGGGTTCCGGTAAATGTGAACGATGCCGCTCGACGGGACCGGCAGGATCGCCGACGAGGCCAGGATCTTCCGTCTGACGTCCAGCTGAACGAGTCCCGCCTCGCGAAAGACGTCGATGATCGAAATCTCCGCCCAGATCGCGGTCATCCCGTGGTCCCCGGTCACGAAAAGGGAGTCGGCGGGGCGGAGAGTTCTCTCGATCGCGTCGAGGGAACGATCGGCGAGCGCGTAGCTCTGCTCCACGAACCCCACGAAGCGGGCGGACCGCTCGGGTGTGAAGCGCGGCTGCCGCGGATCGACGAGGAGGAACTCGTGACCCGTCTCGTCGATTTCGGGCTGGTAGATGAGCAGGAGATCCCAGTCGGAGCGGGCGACCGCGAGGAGATCCGCGCGGGTGAGGTAATCCACGAGCCGGTCGGCCTGCTCCAGGAAGAGCTCCGGCTGCACGCTCTCCGCGCCGAACGTCGTCATGTCGGGAACGCCCGGCCAGAAGCCGACTTTTTCGTCCAGCGCGCGAACCCAGTCCGAGGGAAATCCGGTGGAGCGCCCGAGGGGACCCACGTAGACCTCGGCCCGCGATAGGTCCGGCGCCAGCGCCATCAACCGGCACCACGCTCCGGTCCGGCCCTCCGGGCTCGCGATCTCCACCGGGAACCACTCGCCCACCCGCAACTCCCGCCGCTCTCCCGCCGACGGCCCGTCGACGACCACCCGGTCGTAGTCGACCTTACCGTCGTCGGTCGCGTCCACCGCGAGAAGTCGCGCGCTGTACGGGGTCTTCTCGAACGCCAGTGCGACCCGGCGGGGAGGCGAAAAACTCTTCGGCGCGCCGGTGGACTCGACCGCCTCCCACGCCGAACCCGGGAGAGTGCGCAGGCCGCCGGGCGCGAGAGGTTCGCCCGGCCACGTCATCATCCAGTCCGCGGTCCGTTCGGGTCCGTTGCCGTCGGCCCCCGGATAGCTCATGACGCCGACGCGCTTGCCCTGGCGGCGCGCCGCCTGCCAGAGCGTCTCGGCACGGATCGGGGCGGAGAAGCCCGAGATCGTGGCGGGAAACGGCTTCGCGAAATCGCGCATCATGTTCGCGACGATCCCGGTCATCTCCGGCCGCGCGCCCGTGACGTGCGTGATGTGGGAGACCGCCGTCAGCGACGGCGTCGGCGGCACCGAACGGATCGCGTGAAAGCCGCGGGCCGCGAGCCGGCGAAACGCGCCTGTCGGCAGCTTCGAGGGATCCGAAAGCAGTCTCTCCAGACGCGCTCCCGCCAGCGAGTCGAACGAGATGAGCACCGCGCGGCCGGAAGGGGCGGGTCCGGGCGCGGTGCGGTGGGGGCTCGCCGCCGGCGCGCATCGGAAAAAGGAGCAGGCAAATCCGACGGTGACGAGCGCTCGAATCCGGACCGACGCCCTCGCCACGGTTCCGGAATCTAGCAGAGCCCGGCACATCCTTTGCGGGAGCGGTCCGCATGAAGGCGAAGGTCCAGGGTTGGCGCGACGTCATCGTCCGCACTTTCAAGAACTGGTTCGCGCACGACTCGACGTCGGAGAGCGCGGCGCTCGCGTTCTACACGGTCTCCTCGCTCGCTCCCTTGCTGCTGATCGTGGTCGCCGTGGCCGGCGCGATTTTCGGCGCCGACGCGGTCCGGGGCCGGCTCGTCCGGCAGTTCGAGGGTCTGATGGGTCGCGATCAGGCGGGCCTGATCCAGACGGTCCTGACCAAGGCGAATGCCGACCCGGCGGGCGGACCCGCCGCGATCTTCGGAGCGATCCTCTTCATCGTCAGCGCGACCGCGGTCTTTGCCCAGCTCCAGGCCTCTTTGAACCGCATCTGGGAGGTTGAGCCCAAGCCCGGCCACTTCGTCAAGGACTTCCTCCGAAAACGCCTGCTGTCCTTCGCCTGCGTCGTCGGAATCGGATTCCTCCTCCTGGTGTCCCTGGTGATGTCGGCCGGCCTGGAGGCCGTTCAAAGCCGGGTCGCGAGCTACTTCGCGACGCAGGCCGCGTGGCTCGGGTGGCTGAACTTGATCGTTTCGTTCCTGCTGGTGGCGGTCCTGTTTGGCCTGGTCTTCCGCGTCCTCCCGGACCGGAAGATTCCGTGGCGCGACGTGTGGCTCGGCGCGCTCGTGACCGCTCTGCTCTTCGTAATCGGCAAGTGGGCGATCGGCCTCTACCTGGGCCGCGCCGCCATCTCCTCGACGTACGGCGCCGCGGGCTCCGTCATCGTCGTGCTGCTGTGGGTTTACTACGCCTCGTTCATCGTCCTGCTCGGCGCGGAGTTCACGCGGGCCTACACCCAGCGTTTCGAGAAGAACGCCGTGCCCCCCGAGAAGGGCGCGAAGACGGAGCCGGCGGGAGCGGACGTCCCCACCTAGACCAGGGAGGAACGACTCTCCATTGCTGTTTTGAGGAACCTTCGACCGCCGCCTGCGTTAGAGATCTCCAGACGGAGGTCTCCATGAAACTCCCGGTATCCGGCCGCGCCCTACTCGCTCTCGTCGCACTCCTCGTCTCCGCGCTTTCCGCCCGGGCCGATTCGCGGATGGAGAAGGCGCTTCGCCTCGATCCCGGAGGGCGGTTCTCGATCCAGACCGATCTGGGCAGCGTCACCGTCACCGGAACGAACGCGCCGGGCGCCCGGCTCGTCATCACCTCCCGGCGGCGCACGCTCGACGACCTCCTCCGCTTCACGTTCCGGGAGGACGCCGGCTCGGCGACGGTCACCGCGCGGCGGCGACACGGCCACCTGTTCCCGTGGAACTGGAACGGCGGCGACGTCCACTTCGAAATCCAGGTGCCCGCGCAGACGGCGCTCGACATCGACACCTCCGGCGGGGCCATCAAGATCGCGGGTCTGCGGTCTCCGGCGAAGCTGGAAACGTCGGGAGGCGGGATCGAGGTGCGCGACCTCGCTGGCGACCTCGAGGGACACACCTCGGGTGGGGGAATCGAGCTCGCGCGGATCCGCGGCAACGTGCGCATCGAGACGTCGGGAGGCGGGATCGAGGGCAGCGAGATCGACGGACCGATCGACGCCGACACCAGCGGGGGTTCCGTCCGCCTGGACCGCGTCTCCGGCGACATCAAAGCGCACAGCTCGGGCGGCGGCATCCACGTCTTCGAGGCGGGCGGCCGCATCGAAGCGGACACGTCGGGCGGCGGGATCGAAGCTTCCTTTGCCCGCGGCAACGCGCGCGGCGGATCGCTCGAGACGTCCGGAGGCGGGATCCAGGTCTCGATCGACCCGACCGTCGGGCTCCGCATCGACGCATCGGGCAACTCCGTGAAGGCCGACGTGCCCATCACCGTGCAGGGCTCGATCTCGCGCGGAAAGCTGCAGGGAAACATGGGCGGCGGAGGCGAGCTCCTGCGCCTTCGGACGAGCGGCGGCGGGGTCCGGATCCAGGGTCTCTGACCCCGCGTCGGGCGCGACGGGAGACGTCCGCCGCTTAGAATCGCTCCGTGGAACCCGTCGCGATCGTCGGAGCCGGTCCGACCGGGATCGCCTGCGCGATCGAGCTCGGAAAGCGCGGGATCGACGCGGTGTGTTACGACCGCGGCCACATCCTGCAGTCGATCTACGACTTCCCCGAGGAAATGCGGTGGTTCTCGACCCGCGACCTCCTCGACATCGCGGGGGTGCCGTTCGCGGTTCCGGACGCGCACCCGACCCGGCTCGAGTCCCTCGCCTATTACCGCGGAGTCGCCGAGAAGTTCGGCGTGCGCACCGTTCCCGAAACGGAGATCGTTGGGATGGAGTCGCGCGGGGGCGGAGGCCTCGAGGTCTCGGTCCGCCACCGCGACGCCGAGCGGCGTTTCTTCGCGCCCGCCGCGGTCCTCGCGACCGGCTTCTTCGGGACCCCCCGCCGGCTGGGCGTGCCGGGGGAGGATCTCCCCCACGTCCGACGCCGCTACGTTTCGGGATTCCCCTTCCACGATCGCCGGGTCGTCGTGATCGGCGGCAAGAACTCCGCGGCGGAGGCGGCGCTCGACCTCTACCGTCACGGCGCCCGGGTGACCTTGATCGTCCGCGGCGCGGCGATCTCGGAGAGGGTCAAGTACTGGATCAAGCCGGACCTCGAGAACCGGATCCGGGCCGGCTCGGTGGGAGCGTTCTTCCAGGCCCGGATCGTCGAGATCACCCCCGAAGCCGTTCGGATCGAGACGCCCCCGGGCCCCGAGTGGGTCCCGGCGGACACGGTCTTTCCGCTCATCGGCTACGAACCCGACTTCGCCCTCCTCGAGCGGTGCGGGATCCGGCTCCAGGGGGCCGAGAAGGTGCCGGCGCACGACGGGGAGACCCTCGAGTCGAACGTGCCCGGCCTCTATCTGGCGGGCGCGATCCTGGGCGGGACCGACGTCGGTCACATCTTCATCGAGAACAGCCGTCACCACGCGGCGTGGATCGCCCGGGCCATCGAGGAGCGGCTGGAACGGGTGCCGGCCTAGCCAGAATCCGCCTTGCAACCTTTTCGCGCCCGGGCGTGTTTCTGCTCATGAGAAGAGGTCGCCATGAGCACGACGTGCGTAACCGAGGGCTTTCCGACTCGATCTGACTCACCCGGGCTGCGGCTCGTGAAGGGAAACGCTGCGATGCCTCCGGCGGACTCGCTCGTCGCGGACCTCGCCTCCGACCTCGATGGGGCGTTCGAGACGATGGTCCGCGCATTCCAGGACCGCCTCTATTCCTTCGCGCACCGGCTCTGCGGGAACCGCGAGGATGCCGAGGAGGTCGCGCAGGACTCCTTCGTCCGCGCGTATCGCGCGCTGAAGACGTATCCCGCCGAGCGCATCCGCGCTCTCTCGCTCCAGGCGTGGCTGTACCGGATCACGCTGAACGTCGCGCGCAACAAGTGGAGAGGGAAACGGGTCCGGCTGGTCTCCTTCGAGAACGGCGGCGCCGACGGCGAGGCAGCCCGCCGCGCGTGGGAACGTTCCGACGCGGCGGACGAGCGCCCGGACTCCCGCCTCGAGCAGGAGCAGGATCGCGCGGGCCTCGCGTCTCTGGTGGCGACTCTTCCGGAACGCTATCGCGCGGCGCTCATCCTCCGTTACGTCGAAGGGCTGCGGCTCGAGGAAGTCGCGACGATCCTGAAGCAGCCGCTCGGAACCGCGAAATCGAACGTCCACCGCGCCGTCAACCTGCTGCGCCGAGCGATCAGCGACTCCCGGCGCGCCACGAGGTCCAGATCATGAAGACGAACCAGAAAACGACCGCAACCCAGACTCTCGCCATCGCGCGATCCCTGGCAGCCCTGCCGCGCGAGCGCGCTCCCCGGTCTCTTCTCCCGGCGGTGCTGAAGCGCGTGGGCCTCGGCGACACGTACTGGCAGATCGAGACCCCCATCGGCCGGATCTCCGTCGCCCACAGCCGGGTGGGTATTTCCGTGGTCTCCCGGGCGCGCTCGGCGCGGGACTTCGAGAGAGCTTTCGAGAGCCGAACCGGGCGCCCCATCCAGCCAGATACGCGGCGGGTGCCCGCCAACGTGCGGGCGGTGGTCGCCGGCCGCCTGCGCGCGAGCGACGCCAACCTGAGCTTCGACCTGCGGGGCCTCTCGGAGTTCGAGCAGGCGGTCCTGAGGAAGGCGTTCGAGATCCCGCGCGGCGAGGTCCGACCGTACAGCTGGATCGCGCGCGAGATCGGTCACCCCGACGCGGTGCGGGCGACCGGGTCGGCGCTCGCGAAGAACCCGGTGCCCGTCCTGATCCCCTGCCACCGCGTAGTGCGGAGCGACGGCCACCTCGGCAACTACTCGCTCGGCGGACCGCGGAACAAGAGGACCCTCCTCGAGGCCGAGGGCGCGCAGCCCGCGACGCTCGAGAAGCTCGCCGCCTCCGGCATTCGCTACTTCGGGAACTCGGAGCAGAAGTATTTCTGCTTCCCGACGTGCGGCGGCA
>JBBQKV010000028.1:0-25129 GCA_038327245.1 Acidobacteriota bacterium | reverse complement strand
TCAGTACGGCATTTCCTCGTCCTCCAGCCCCAGCAGATGTCCGAGCTCGTGCACGACGGTGTCGCGGATCTCGCGGACGGCATCGCCGCGGGTTGCGCACGACCGCAGGATCGGCCCGCGGAAGAGCGCGATCTGGGCCGGTAGCTCGGAGACGGACCGGTCGCGCTCGAAGTACGGCGCGCCGCGGAAGATTCCGAAGAGCTCGTCCTCGTCGGGCGTGTCGGTCTCGTCGTAGTCCTCGTCGGTCGGCTCTTCCTCGACGACGACGACGACGTTGTCGAGGTAGCGTCGGAACCGTTCCGGCACGCCGGACAGAGCCTGCTCGACCAGGGCGTCGAACTCCTTGGGGCCGATCCGAGACGGCTTCGTCATCCGGGGGAGCGCCGCCGGAAGAGACGCTCGTAGTTCGCCGTCGTCGCCTCCGCCACGCGCTCGACCGTCACGTGCTGCACCTCGGCCAGTCTCGTGGCGGTCTCGACGACGAAGGCGGGCTCGCAACGCTTTCCCCGGTGCGGCTCCGGCGCGAGGTAGGGCGAGTCCGTCTCGACGAGCAGGGAATCGAGCGGAAGACCCGCCGCCGCCTCGCGGATGTTGTCCGCGCTCCGGAACGTGATCATCCCGGAGAACGAGACCCGGAACCCGAGGTCGATCACCCGGCGGCCGAACCGGGCGTCCTCGGTGAACGAGTGAAAGACGCCCGCGTTCTCGCGCGGACCCAGGCGCTCCAGGAGGGCGAGCATCTCCGGGCCGCTCTTCCGGTTGTGCAGGATCACCGGCAGGTCGAGCCGCCGCGCGAGCGCGACCATCCACTCCAGGACGTCCATCTGGGCGGAGCGCGGCGAGAGGTCGTAGTGAAAGTCGAGTCCCACCTCACCGATCGCGGCGACCCCGGGGCGCGCGGCCAGCGCCTCCAGCGCCGGTCCGTCCCGATTCGCGTCGAAGTCCTTCGCCTCGTGCGGATGAACTCCCACCGCCGCAAGAACGTCGCCGTGGGGCGCCGCGATGTCCGCCGCAACGGAGGAGTCGGCGAGCGTGGTCCCCGGCACGAGGAACCGGCCGACTCCCGCGGCGCGCGCGCGGTCGAGAACGGCCGCGGGGGGTTCCTCTCCCATCTGCAGGTGACAGTGGGAGTCGGCGAGGAGCGGCGTCGTTATTTGACCGTGCTCCCCGGAGGGACGTCCGCGGCGACCTCCAGGAGCGACGGATCTCCCGCCTCTCCGACCGTCGCCGCGAGAACCATCCCGTTGGACTCGATCCCCATCAGCTTCGCGGGCTGCAGGTTGGCAACGACGACGATGTTCTTTCCGATGAGCGCCTCTGGCTCGTACCGTTTCGCGATGCCGGCCACGACCTGACGCTTCTCGGAACCCAGGTCGACCTGCAGCCGCAGGAGCTTGTTCGAGCGGGGAACGCGCTCGGCCTCCAGGATCCGGCCGGTCACCAGCCGGACGCGCTGAAAATCCGAGATGGAAATGCGGCCGTCCGAAGAAGGTTGGACGGACGGCGCGGCGGCGGAGGTCGCATCGGGTGATTCGGTCGCCATCGGTTTGATCTCCTCACGGGAAAAATAAGCGGCGGTGTCCACCCTCGGGAAGAGGGCTTCCGCGGGGGCGAGCGGCGCTCCGGTCGGGAGCCGCCCCCACTCGAGGTCGGCGAGCGGCGGGTCCGCGGTCGGCGAGCCGAGAGCCGCGAAAATCCGGCGCGAGGTCGCGGGCGTGAACGGGAAGAGGAGAGCGCCGGCGAACCGCACTCCCTCGGCCGCGGCGTAGAGGATCCGCGAGAGCCGGGACGACCGCCCCTCCTCTTTCAAGACCTTCCAAGGCTCGTGGGCGACGACGTAGCCGTTGATCTCCGAGAGCAGCCGCCAGATCGCTTCCAGCGCGCGGTGAAACGCAGAGTCGTCCATGGCCGCCCGCCACGCCGTCCGGGCTCGCTCGGAGGCGCCGATCAACTCGTTGTCGTCGCAGGGCTCCGGCGGAGACGACCCGAACGCCTGGCGACACAGCGCGGCGACCCGCGACACCGTGTTGCCCAGGTCGTTCGCGAGGTCCGCGTTGTAGCGCTCCAGGAAGGCCTGATCCGAGAACGCGGCGTCCTGTCCGAACGCCATCTCGCGCAGGAGGAAGTAACGCAGGGCGTCGGGCCCGAACTCCTCGACCAGCCGGTCCGGCTGAACGATGTTCCCGACCGACTTGGACACCTTCTTGTCGTCGCGCAGCCACCAGCCGTGGGCCCAGACGGTCGTGGGAACCGGGATTCCGGCGGAGAACAGGAACGCCGGCCAGTACACGGCGTGGAAGCGGAGGATGTCCTTTCCGATGATATGGACGCGGCGCCCCTCGGGGTTGTCCCAGAACTCGCGGTAAAGGCGGTCGTCCGGCGCGCCGAATCCGAGCGCGGTGACGTAGTTCGAGAGCGCGTCCAGCCACACGTAAACGACGTGACCCGGCCGTCCCGGAAACGGAATGCCCCACTTGACGTTCGTGCGCGAGACCGACAGGTCCTTCAGTCCGCCCTCGACGAAGGAGGTCACCTCGGCGCGCCGCGTTTCCGGCCGCACGAATTCGGGCTGCGTGCGGTAGAGGTCGAGGAGAGCCCCGGCGTATTTCGACAGTCGGAAGAAGACGTTCTCCTCCGCCTGCCAGGCCGCGGGCTCGTCGTGGATCGGGCACTTCCCGTCTACCAGCTCCTTCTCCGTGTAGAAGGTTTCGCAGCTCGCGCAGTACCAGCCCTCGTGCTTCGCGACGTACAGGTCGCCGGCCGCCTCGATCCGCCGGATGATCTCCTCGACTCCGTGGCGGTGGCGCTCCTCGGTGGTCCGGATGAAGTCGTCGTTCGCCACGTCGAACCGGCGGTAGAGCTCGTGGTAGCGCAGGACGACCCGGTTCGCGAGCTCGATCGGCGCGACGCCCTGGGCCGCCGCCGCCCGCTCGATCTTCTGGCCGTGCTCGTCGGTCCCCGTCAGGAAACGGGTTTTCTCCCCGAGGAGCCGGTGGTAGCGGGTCAGGACGTCCGTCACGACGGTCGTGTAGATGTGCCCGATGTGCGGCAGATCGTTGACGTAGTAGATCGGGGTCGTCGCGTAGAAGGTCTTCATGGGAAACGGGGAACGATAGCAGGTGGAGCTATCAGCTATCCGCTGTCAGCTAAAGCAGGCCCGCCTCCCGAAATGAGACGCACCCTTCGCGGCCGACGACGACGTGATCCAGAAGGCGAAGCCCGACGAGGTCCGCAGCGGAAGCGAGGCGGCGCGTGAACTCCCGGTCTTCGCGGGACGGCGATGGATCTCCGGAGGGGTGGTTGTGGTAGACGATCAGGGCGGCGGCGTTCGCGAGCAGGGCGCGTTTCAGGAGCTCGCGAGGCTCGACGACGGCACGGTCGAGCGTGCCCCGATAGATCTCGGGATCGTCCCGCAGGAGGCGGTTCCGCGCGTTCAGGTAGATCGCGCCGGTCCGCTCCTGGGTACCGTCGCCGTGCATGCGCCGCAGGTACTCCTTCACGAGGGCCGGCTCGTTCAGGAGATCGCGGGCGGAGAGGGTCTCCGATGCCAGTCGCCGGCCCACCTCGATGGCGGCCTCGATCGCGGACGCCCGCGCCCGACCGATCCCTTTTTCGCGGGCGAGCTCGCCTCCGGTCAAGCCGGCGAGACCGGCCAGGCCGCCGTGGGACGCCAGGAGCCTCCGCGCGCAGTCGAGGGCGCTCTCGCCGCGGCCGCCCGAGCCGAGCAGAAGGGCGAGGAGTTCTTCGCAGGAGAGCGCGGCGGGACCCGCTCGCGCGAGGCGCTCCCGGGGCCGCTCGTTGGAGGGAAGGTCGCGGATCCGGAAGGTCGAGGTCAACCGTCGCGTCTCGTTAGAATTCGGGAAGTGGGCTCTCCGGTTCGCGCTCTGCTGCTGGTCGCGGGGATTGTTCTCGTGGCAACGGCGATCGCCTGGCCCCTCGTGTCGCGATACTTCGGCCGACTCCCGGGCGACGTCGTCGTGCGGCGCCCCGGTTTCACGTTCGCGTTCCCGATCGTCACCTGCTTACTGTTGTCGCTTCTCGTGACCTTCCTGCTCTGGCTCTTCCGGCGGTGAGCCGGGAGTAGAGCTCCTCGATCCGATCGAGCCGGACCTCGGTCGAGAAGCCGCGGACGACCCGCTCGCGGGCCGCGGCCGCGAGCTGCGCCGCCAGCCCGGGATTCTCCAGAATCCGCCCCACGGCCGCCGCGACGGCCGGAGGGTCGTGCGGGGGAACGAGCAAGCCGGAAATCCCGTCTTCGACCAGCTCCGGGTTGCCTCCGGCGGAGCTCGCGACGACGGGACGCGCGAGGGCCATCGCTTCCCGGATGGTGCCGGTGATCCCGAGCCCCTCCGAGGAGAGGTCGGCGACGACGTCGGCGGCGGCGAGGACGTCGGGCATGTCCCCGCGAAAACCGATCGCCAGGACGCGGTCCCGCACCCCCTTCTCGCCCGCGAACGCGAGGACCCGCTCCCTCTCCGCCTCGTCCTTGCAGGCGATGACGGCGGTCCGCAGGCCCGGAAACGCGGGACCGAGCAGCGCCGCCGCCGAAACGAGGTCGCGCCAGCCCTTCCAGTCGCGCGCTCCGACCTGGACGAGGAGTTTTTCGTCGGTCGAAACGCCCCACTCGCGCCGCACTCTCGGCCCGTCGGCGCGTGCGGGATCGAAGCGCGCGAGGTCCACGCCCGCGTAAACGACGTGGACTTTTTCGGGCGGCACTCCCCCCGACTCGATGACGACCCTCCGGATGTCTTCGCAGACCGTGACCACGGCGTCGAGCCGGAAGCGGTATTTGAGCGAGCTCGCTCGGTCGAGCGGAAACGAGACGCCCCGATTGACGACGAGGACCGGCCTCGGCCTTCGGCGGGAGAAGACGGTCGCGAAGAGAGCGGCGGAGTGAGCGATGCCCTTGTGAACGTGGACGACGTCTACCGCGCGCTCGTCGATCAGGCCCGCCAGGAGGCCGGCGCTCCCGAAATCGAACTCGTGCCGGAGCGGGACGGGAAAAATCGGGATGCCGTCCGCGCGGCTGCGCAGGACGACCTCGCTCCCCGGCCGGGAAACGACCGCCACCCGGTGGCCCCGCGCCGCGAGCCCCCGGGCAAGCTCGTACATCTGGACGACGCTGCCGGTCGTCAGGCTCCCCTTCTCCAGAACCTGGAGGATGGAGAGCCGCGGTTTCATGACTTCAGTCCCCGTCGGGCCAGTGGCGCATCAGCGCGTCCGGGACGAGCACGATCTTTCCGAACTGCCGGCCTTCCTCGAGGAGCCGATACGCCTCGGCCGCCCGCGAGAGAGGGAGCACGCGGTCGATTCGCGGCGCGAGGCGGCCGGACGCGACCGTCGCGAGGAGCGCGCGAAACTCCCGGTCGTTCGCCATGGTCGAGCCCAGGATCGAGATCTGCTTCCAGTAGATGAGCCGGATCTCCTCCGAGGGATTGGGTCCCGTCGTGGCGCCGCACGTCACGATCCGCCCGCCGCGGCGGACCGCCTTGAGCGACGTCATCCAGGTCTTCTGCCCCACGGAATCGACGACCACGTCCACCCCGCGCTTCGCGGTGTGCCGGCGGACGGCTTCGGCAACGTCCTCGGCCGTGTAGTCGATGACGAGCTCCGCGCCGGCCTCGCGCGCCTCGTCCGCCTTCGCCCCGGAAGACGTCGTCGCGATCACGCGGGCGCCGCACACGATCGCGATCTCGAGCGCCGCCCAGGCGACACCCCCGCCCACGCCGTGGATCAAGACCGTGTCGCCGGGTCGGACCCCTCCCCGTCCCACGATCATCCGCCACGCCGTCTGGTGGGAGAGCGGGAAGGCCGCGGCCTGTTCGAACGACAGGTTCTCCGGGATCGGAAAGAGATTCCGCGCCGGGACCGCCACCTTCTCCGCGAAGGTGCCGGGTGCGTGCTCGCCGACGATCCGGAACCTGACGCAGAGGCTCTGCTCCCCCGCCCGGCAGAACTCGCACGTGCCGTCGAAGAGACCCGGCTGGATGAGGACGCGGTCCCCGGGGGTGAGACCTTCCACGCCCGTCCCGACCTCTCCGACGACTCCGGATCCGTCGGCGCCCGGCACCTGCGGGAGCGGCACGCCCGGAATTCCGTCGCGGACGAAGATGTCGAGGTGGTTCGACGCGGCGGCGCGGACGTCGACGACGACCTCTCCGGCGGCGGGGCGCGGGTCCGGCCAGTCCCCGTACTCGAGCACCTCGTTGCCGCCGTGGCGGCGGAAGAAGACGGCTTTCATCGGTTCAGTTCAAGTATCCCAGCGATTTGAGCTTCTCGAGGTACTCCCGATCGCTCGCCCGCGGAATCGAGGCCGCAGGCGCCGCTCTCTCTCCCCAGCTCGCGACGGTCGCCGTCTCGAGAGTTCCCGGCCGGAAAAGAGACGCGACCGGACGGCCCGGCACGTCGCGGGCGGCGGGCACCCCGGCGCGCGCCAGGATCGACGGAGCGACGTCCTCGGTCCGGATGGTAACCGCGGGCGCCGCGGTCGTCCCGTCGAACACGGTCATCCGTCCCGCGGCTCCGGCGGAGGGATGGCTCTCCGCCGCGAGCACGACGAGCGTCGCCTCTCCGAGGCGCGAACGCTCGATCCACCGTTCCAGAAAACCCGTCAACCGGGCCAGCGCGGCCGCGCGCAAGGCCGGCTGTGCGCGCAGAATGTCGGCGCCCGGGAGGTACACGGTCGAGAGCGACCGGCCCTGGAACAGGTTCTCGAACTCTGCCATGGCGACCGTGTCCACGTCCCGGCCGTCCCGGGACCGGGCGAGCACCTCGCGGTTCTCCACGACGGCGGCCCCGGGCCAAGGCCCCGATGCCCACCAGCCGACGGCGAGCGCGGGCAACCCCGCCGATGCGGCAACCTCCCAGAAGGCGGGGCTACGCCTCTCCCAGGCCGAGACGGGGGCGCGGTCCACCAGTCCGGCCGCGAGACCGACTCCGCGGAGGTACCAGGAAGCGCCGGTCGGCGGCCGCAGCGGCGGGAGCCCCGCCGGACGGACCCACTCGAGCGCCCGAACGCCATGGCGCGACGCCGGGACGCCGGTCGCGAGGTCCGTCCAGATCTCCGCGGGAGAGGCCGATCGCGCCGGCCACGCGCCGGTCCTTCCTTCCGAGAGAAGCCGGCCGAGGGCCGCGTCCCCCGGACGGTGCTCATCCGGCACCATGCCATCGACTCCCACCACGACGACGGGGGTGGCCCGCGGAGACGGCAATACCGCTTCCGGCCGGGGCGGCGCGGGGCGGGAAACGAAGAGGAGAACCGCCGCCGAGAGGGCGCCGGCCACGGCGAAGAGAAGGATCGCCCTCCGGGGCGTGTCGGGCAGGCGGCCGGAGCTCGCGAATGCGCGGGCCAGGAACGTCGCCCGCGTGACCCCCCCGAGCAGGAGCGCCGCGAGCGACACCGGGATCCCCCAGAGAAACGCGGTCGATGCCCGCTCGGCGCCGAGCCGCCAGGTGCCGACGACCCAGAGCGCCAGCACTCCAGCGGCCGCGGCGAAGCCGGCGACGGCGGCGTCGGCACCCGGCCGCCGCGACCGGCCTGCCAGCGCCGAGAGGAGCGCCGCGGCCGCGGCGGACGGGACGACCGACGCGAGGAGCAGCTGGCCGAACAGGAGCGTCGCCGCAACGGGCGACTGCGCGTAGCGGAACTGCGACGCGCAGACCGCCGCGGTCTCGGCGACCGCGGCGGCGAGGGCGCCGGCCAGGGCGAGCGGCAGGAGGAGCCGAACGGTGCCCTCGAGGGCGCCCCGGAAAACGAACCGCTCGACGCGGCCCTGGAGATAACCGAGCTCCCGGAGCCTCGCGCGGGCCTCCGGCAGCGTCGGCCGCGGGCCGGCGCTCACGAGCGGCGGTCGCGGACGAACCGGGCGAGATCCGCGAGAACCGCCCCCCGCCGCCGGAAAGGGACGAGGGCCGCAACCGCCGAGTCGAGGAGCTCGGCCACGAGCTGCCGGGCGGATTCCGGTCCCAGGATCGTCGCGAAGTTCGCCCGGTGCGCGTCGCGGTGGGTATCCTTCCCGAGTGTCTCCGGATCTCCCTGGAGGTCGAGCAGGTCGTCCGTGATCTGAAAAGCCAGGCCCAGGTTCCGGGCATAGAAGGTCAACGCCTGGAGAGACGACTCGCGCGCTCCTCCGGCCAGGGCGCCCCCCCTGACCGCCGCGACGAAGAGCGCCCCGGTCTTGCTCGCGTGGATCGCCTCGAGATCATCGAGGTTCGTCGCGGTCGGATCCGCGGCGAGGTCCGCGGCCTGACCGCCGCAGCAACCCGCCGCGCCCGCCGCCCCCGCGAGCTCGCCCGAGATCCGGGATCGGAGCGCCGGCGGAATTACGCTCTCGCGCGCGAGGATCTCGAATGCGCGCGACAGGAGCGTGACCGCGGCGAGCTCGGCAGTGGCTACGCCGTAGGCGAGGTGGAGCGCCGGCTTGCCACGGCGGCGGACGGCATCGTCCATCGAGGGGAGGTCGTCGAGAACGAGAGAGGCGGCGTGCACGTATTCGACCGCGACCGCGACCGCGAGCGGTCCCGCGGGCTTTGCCCGGACGAGGTCGCCCGCGGCGAGCGCCACGAGGGGCCGGAGGCGCTTGCCGCCCGACAGGGCGGCCTCTTCGACCGCCTCCCGCAGCCGGCCCGCGCCCCGCCCGGGCGAGGGAAGATTGCGGAAAAGCGCCGCTTCGAGCTCGGCGCGGGAGGCCACGGCGAACTCGTCGAATGCTCCCCCGTCAGGGAGTGCCGGGGGCCGGCTTTCGATCGCGGCCCCGGCTAGGCGGCGTACGTCGCCAGAGCCTCCGGCTCGGACTCGTAAACGTCGAACACCGTGATGAGCTGCGTGACGGTCAGCACGTCGGAAATCTTGGGAGGGAGGCCGAGGAGCTTCAACTTTCCTCCCTTGTTCGTCACGGAGGTGTAGCAGCCGACGAGCTCGCCGATTCCGGACGAGTCGATCGTCGTCACTTCCTTCATGTTGATGAGGATGTTCTTCTTGCCCTTTTCGACGAGACCGTTGATGACCTCGCGCAATTGAACGTCCCCGGAGCCGATCGTGATCTTGCCCTTCAGGTCCACGATCGAGACCCCCTGGACCTCGCGCACATTCGCCTTCATTTCCGGTTTCCCTCCTTCTCCTTTCCCGAGCCCAGATTCTTGGTCAGAACGATCTCCATGCCTCCGCCTTCGACTCTTCGAAAGCGGACGTCATCCATGAACGTCTTCATGTAAAAGATCCCGCGTCCCGACGTCTTCAGCCGATTCTCCGGGGCGAGGGGGTCGTCCACCGCGGTCGGATCGAATCCCTCGCCTTCGTCCCGAATCGAGATTTGCAGGTTCTGTCCCACTACGTCCATCTCCAGGTGGATACGCTTGGACGTGTCCTGCCGGTTCCCGTGCTTGATCGCGTTGGCCAGGGCTTCGCGCAAGGCCATCAGGAGCCAGTGCTTCGTCTCTTCGGAAACGTCCCTCCCGTCGAGGAGTTTGCCACAAAGGTGTTGCGCCAATTCGATGTTCTCGAATCGGCTGGAAAGAGACATCCGGATCGGTCCGGCGTCCTGTGACGGAGGCGTTTTCGTCATTCACGCTGTCGCGGCGAAGTCGGCGCATCTTAATCCATATGAGACGGGACACGGAACACGGGACACGGGACAGGCAACGGAACCCGCATGCTACCCTGCCCGACGATGGTTCGCGCCCGCAACGCCCGCATAGCACTGCTCTTTCTGCCCCTCCTGTGCGTTGCGGCGACCACCCTTCTGCCTGCCCGAATCCGGGAAATCTCCCGGCTGGTCGAGGACGTCCGCGGTCGCCGGTTCGAGGGGGCCGTGCCCGCCTCGGAGATCGATCCGGCGTCACTCAAGACCTTCCTTCGGGCCAAGCTCGCGGACTCCTTCCCCGCTCCTCCCGCCGAGACGCTCAAGTCCCTCGCGGTCCTGGGGCTCATCGATGAGACCCCGGACGTGGTCGAGCGGTTGCTCGACTTCTATGCCTCGCAGGTCGTCGCCTTTTACGATCCGGAACCCCGCCGCTTCTACGTCGTCCGGGACGCCGCGTCGGATGCCCTGGAAGGAATGGGTTCCGGAGACGTTGCCGAAAAGCTCCTTTTCTCCCACGAGCTCACCCATGCTCTCCAGGACCAGTCCCTCCGCCTCGACCGTCGGTTCAAGTCGCTTCGCGACGACGGGGACCGCGCGCTCGCCCTGCAGTGCCTGCTGGAGGGAGAAGCCACCGTCGTGATGGTGCGCGTCGCCCTGCGGGACCTGCCGGCCGCCGACGACGCCGTCGAGGAGGCGCTCGCTCCGCTCCTGTCGGCCGGGGCGCTCGAGAAGGCAAACGCGCCCAAGAACCTGCCGGCGTATTTCGTCGAGCAGCTCTTTTTCCCGTACGTCGAGGGGACGGCCTACGTCCGCCGCGCGGTCGCCCGGGGAGGCTGGAAGGAGGTCGACCGCCTCTGGACCGACCCGCCCGTGTCGACCTCCGAGATCCTCCACGAGGAACGGCGTCCCTCGCCGGCGACCGGCCTTCTGCCGCCCGACGTCAACCGGCTCGGGCCACCGCGGTCGCGCTTCCTGTACGCCGACACCATCGGCGAGTGGTCGCTCCGCTTTCTCCTGCGCCGCTCGATGCCCGAAGCGGAAGCCTCCGAAGCGGCAGCCGGCTGGCGGGGCGACCGGATCGCGTTCTACTCCTCGGGGAGCGCTCTCTCCTATCTCTGGAGGATCCGTTTCGAGAGCCCCGCTTCGGCCGAACGATTCGAGCGCGCGATCCGCGCGCCGCGGAAGGACCGATCCCCGTCGCCGGACGTCTCGAGAGCCGGAGCGGACGTCCTCCTCTCCGTCGGATATGCCGCGCTTCCCCCGGTGCCCGGCTTCCCCGCCCGGCCTACCCCGTTGCCGCCCGGGTAACCAGCGGAATGACCACGAACATCTGGATGGCGTCGAAGACGCCGTGCGCCACCATGCAGGGCAGAACGTTTCCGTAGAGAACGAAGGTCACCGAGAGGACCGCGGAAATCACGAGAATCCCGACCAGGACGAGCGGCTGACCGTAGACGCCGTGCGCGGCGGTGAACATGAGCGTCGCTGCCAGCGGACCCACCCGCGTCTGCAGAAACGACCGGAAGAAGAGCTCCTCGACGACCATCGCGGAGACCACGATCGCGATCCGGACGCCGACCGACTGCCCCACGATCCAGAGGATGGTCGGCGAGACCGAGGAAGGCTCATCGGAGCCCGGCGCACCGTGCCGGAGAAGAAACCAGATGCCGAGGACCGCGAAGGCCGCGAGAATGGTCACCAGCCACCCGGCCGCGCCGATCAGGATCCCGGACGACAGGTCGGTGAGCGGCCGCCGGCTGCGGATCTTGAGAAAGTCGGCGAGGGAGTGCCGGCCGGAGAGCGCGTAGTAGCAGATGAGGAAGAACACCAGGATGGCGTGAACCGCGAAGAGCGACACGATCGTCAGATCCGCGGTGTCGGGTTGCGCGCCGGCGAAGCCTCCCGCGAACGGAATGGCGACCACCAGGAGGAGAACCGCCGCGAGAAGGAGGACCGCGACGGTCCGACGGCCCGGCTCGCCGAACCCATCCTCCGCGAACACCGCGCGCGAGCGGGCGCGGGCGAACGAGAGAGTGATCCCCGCGCATCCCGCGATCAGCAGGAAGAGAAAAACGAGTGTGTTGGTGGTCAATCCGGTAGCTCTCAGCTGCCTGCTGATGGCGGCGCAGGATATCTCAACTGCGTAAAGAGGCACCGAACCGCGCCTCCGTCTTCATTGACTTGCCCCACGAGTGGCGGATAGATTCGCGGCAACAAAAAACGAACGATATCGACCGCTTCTGTAGCAAGGAGGTTTCCGTGGCGAAGACGTGGTGGCGCGCTTCCCTTGCAGTCCTGACTCTCCTTCTCTTCCTTCCCGCCCCCGGTTTTTCCCAGTCCCAGGCGACGACCGGAGTCATCGAGGGCTCCGTCGTCGATCCTTCGCAAGCCGTGCTCCCCGGGGCGACGGTCGCGATCAAGAACACCGCGACCAATTTCGAGAAACGCGAAACGACCGACTCTGCCGGACGATTCCGGGCGCTGCTGCTCCCGCTCGGCCCGTACCAGATCACGGTGACCCTGCCCGGCTTCTCGACTCTCGTTCGCGAGGGCGTGACGCTCTCGCTCGGCGAGACCGTCACCCTCGTTCTGCCGCTGCAGCTCTCGGGCGTGCAGCAGGAGGTCCGCGTCACGGGAGAGGCGCCGGTCATCGAGACCAGCCGCACGGCCGGCGCGACCCGGATCGAGGAGGCCGCCGTTCAGAACCTGCCGAGCGCGAGCCACAACTTCCTCGACTTCGCAAAGCTCACGCCGGGAGTCTCGACCGTTCAGGGCCCCGACGGCGAAGAGATGACGATCAACGGCCAGAAGGGGATCAACAACAACGTCTCGGTCGACGGCCTCGACTTCAACAACCCCTTCTTCGGCGAGCAGCGCGGCGGACAGCGTCCCCCCTTCACGTTCAACCTGGACGCAGTCCAGGAGGTCGTCGTCGTCGCCGACGGCGCCAACGCCGAGTTCGGCCGCTCGTCCGGAGGGTTCGTCAACGTCGTGACGAAGTCCGGGACCAACGACTTCCACGGGTCGGGCCACGTCTACTACAAGGACGACAGCCTCGCGGCGAAACCCGCAAAAAGAGGGGGCGGCCGGGCGGAGAAGTTCAACTTCGACCGGTGGCAGGCCGGCTTCACGGCCGGAGGAGCTCTCCTCCAGGACCAGCTCTTCTACTTCCTCGCGGGCGACGGCCAGAAGGGAACCTCGACCAAGCAGAACGATCCGGCCCGGATCGAGCAGCGGGTCGTGGACTACTTCGCCTCGATCGGACTCCCGAACGAGAATGCGCCGATCGACCGGACCGATGACGCCTTTGTCGGCCTCGCCAAGTTCGACTGGCACCCGACCGACCAGCACCTGGCGACCCTGCGATACGCGTACACCTACGCGGAGCAGAAGAACGGCACGTTCGACGTGGACTCCTGGGGAACCAGCGCCAACGCCAACGAAAAGGTCTGGTCGAACACGTACAGCGGCTCGCTCATCTCGGCGTTGAGTGCAGATCTCGCGAACGAGCTCCGCGGCCAGTATTCCCGGGAGGACCGGCCGCGGCCCTATGACGGCCCGCTCCTGGCGACGGGCCGCCCGCTCCCCGACACCGCCTTCGACTTCGGCCGCGGCTATCGCTTCGGCATGCCGTTCTTCATTCCGGTCACGTACAACGACACGCGCTTCCAGATCCTCGACAACGTTTCCTTCGTCATGGGAAATCACTCGATCAAGGTGGGCGCGGAGTGGAATCGGGTCTCGTCGAACCAGACCTTCCTCGGCTTCGCCAACGGGATCTGGAAGTTCAGCTCGACCGACGGGTTCCTGAACTACACCCAGAATCCGAACTACGTCGAGTGCTCCGGCGGCGCCACGTCGCCGAACGGAACCTGCCCGGCCGGCCAGACCGTGACCGGCCCCGTCATCTTCTACCTCCAGCAGGCGGGAGTCGGAGGCCTGTCGGTCGAGGAGGCGGGAACGCAGTCGATCGTCCAGAAGGAGCCGGCGGTGTTCGCCCAGGACACGTGGCAGCCGTTGCGGAACCTGACGATCAACGCCGGACTCCGCTGGGAAGCCCAGATCGAGCCGGATCCGATCACTCCTGCCGCCGAGGTCTTTTTCGCGCCCTTCATCGGGCAAACCAAGAACGGCCAGGAGTTCCCGTCGAACGGAAAGCTCATCTCGGACAAGAAGATGTGGCAGCCGCGGCTCGGGATCTCGTGGGATCCGCAGGCCGACGGCCGGACCGTCCTGCGCGCGACGTGGGGCATCTTCTACGCCCGCGTACCGGCGCTCGACACCGCTTCTTCGCGCTCGACCAATGGCTCCGTCGGCCAGAGCATCTTCCGGGCGAGCTTCTTCCGGAACTTCGGTGGACCGCCGCCGCCCGCGTACCCGAACCTGATTCCCGCTTCGCAGATCGGGACTCCGGACCATCCGGACGTCTACGTCTTCGACAAGAACTTCGAGAATCCGCGCACGACCGCCTTGAGCGTCGGCGTGGAGCGGGAGATCGTCCCCGGGATCGCCGGAATCCTAAAGTACAACTACGCCAAGTCGACCCACATCGTCCGGTTCGTCAACCGCAACGACCCGCTGCTCGGTTCTCCGTGGTCGACGGGCCTCGGCGCCGGCGGCACGAACGGGATCGGCACCCTCTGGACCGTCGAGTCGAGCGGCAAGAGCAAGTACTGGGGCGTGACCCTCGGAGCGAACAAGCGGCTCTCGGACCACTACGCCTTCGAGGTGTTCTACACGTACTCGAAGGACAAGTCCGACGACGACAACGAGCGCGATCCCTTCACCCTTCGCTACGCGAGGATCACCGACCTCGACAAGGAGTATTCCTACTCCGACCGGGACCAGCGGCATCGCTTCAACGGCTTCTTCCTGTGGAACGCGCCGGCGGGGATCAACGTGAACGTCCGGTACTCCTACCGTTCGCATCAGCCCAGGTCGACCTGCGGACCCTCTTCGATCAACAGCTTCTGCCCGCCCGGTGCGACGGCGACCGGCTTCACCGATCGGATCAACGCCGACGGCACCGTCACGCGCCGCAATCTCGGGCGCAAGGACAACCAGTTTTCGTCGGCCGAATTGCGCGTATCGCGCCCCTTCCAGCTCTCGGTCCTGGAGGTCGAGCCGATCCTGGAGGTCTTCAACGTCTTCAACAACGACAACTTCCTGTCGCCGGAGGTCACGAACCTGGTGTTCAACTTCGACGGCACCATCCGCAGCGGCGACGGCGATCCACGCCAGATCCAACTCGGCCTGCGGGTGAGCTGGTAGAGAGAGCCTCCTTCGGAAACACGGCGCGGGGGCCTTCGGGCCCCCGCTTTCTTATTGGGGCCCCTCTACGCGCGGTCCGCGACCGCGTCCGGGTGTTTCCTGCGGAGCAGCACGAGGGAGACGACCATCGCGACGACGAGCACCGTCAGGAGGCCGAGCTCCAGCATCGCGTCCCGGAAGATCGGCTCGCCCTTCTTGATCTCGGTCCCGAACTCGGCGGTCAGGACGAGGATCCGCCGGGTCGCCGCGATCAGTCCCACGATGAGGAACGGCTCGGGGATGAGGGCGTGCTCCCGGAACGACACCTGCACCGTGTAGAGCAGCTCCACGATCATCAGGATCAGCAGGAGCCGGTCGAGAAGGTCGATCGTGGTTGCCGGAAAGTCGCCGCCGCCAAAGAGTCCTTCGCCGAACCGGATCGCCCCGGCGACGAGCAGCGCGAGCGCGCTCGCCCCGAGCAGGATCCCGAGGCCCACGTACACGACGTCCTCGACCCGCGTGAACTGCCGGGAGATCCACTCCCGGGCGTCGTCGGGTTTGCCCCGACCGGACTCCTTCGGCGTGACCGTGGCGACCTCCTTGGGGTTGCGGCGATGCTACGCCGAACGGCGCCGCGTGAACGATAGACTTTCCGTTGCCGTGCCCGACGCCCTTCCGCTCGAAATCCGCGACCTCGTCAAGGCCTTCGGCGACCGGCGGGCGCTGGACGGCGCCTCGCTGTCGGTCGCGCCCGGGGAGATTCTCGGGCTGCTGGGCCCCAACGGCGCCGGCAAAACGACGCTCGTCCGGTCGGCCGTCGCCCGCGTTCGTCCGGACTCCGGCACCGTGAAGGTGTTCGGACGACCCCCGGACGACCCCGCGTCCAAGGCCGCCGTCGGGTACGTGTCGCAGGAGATCGCCCTCTACCCATTGCTCTCCCCCGCCGAAAACCTCGCCTCTTTCGGCCGCTTCCAGGGACTTCGCGGCGAGAGGCTGTCCGCGGCCGTGGCGAAGAGCCTCCAGTGGACCGGGCTCGCCGAGCGGGCGAAGGAGCGCACCGATCGGCTGTCCGGGGGAATGAAGCGCCGCCTGAACATCGCGGCCGGCACGATCCACGGCCCCCGGCTGCTGCTCTTGGACGAGCCGACCGTCGGCGTGGATCCGCAGTCGCGCGAGAGGATCTACACGATGATCGAGGAGCTTCGCCGCGAGGGCGTCTCGCTTCTCTACACGACGCACTACATGGAGGAGGCGGAGAGGCTCTGCGACCGCATCGCGATCATCGACGGGGGCAAGGTGATCGCCCTCGGGACGAAGGACGAGCTCGTGCGCCGGAACCTGACCGCCACCCGGCTCCTCACGATCGAAACCGAGGCGTCCATCGGCCCGGCCCTGCGGGAGATGCTCGAGAAACGGGGCGGGTCGGTCGCCGACGGAAAAGTCAGCTTCCCGGTCACCGAGCCGGCGCGCGAGATTCCCGTACTCCTCGAGACCTTTCGGGTCGACGGCGTCGCGATCCGCGACCTGACCCTGAAGACCGCGACCCTGGAGTCCGTTTTTCTCCAGCTGACGGGCCGGGAGCTGCGCGAATGATCTTCGCCGTCGCCCGCACGCACTTCGCGAAGCTCAAGCGCGACCGCGCCGCGTTCGTGCTCGCGTTCGTCGTGCCGGTCGTCTTCTTCTCGGTGTTCGCGAGCATCTTCGGGGGGAGCTCGTCACGCGCCGCGACCCGGCAGATCCCGGTCGTCGTCGTGGA
The DNA here is from genome assembly GCA_038327245.1 of Acidobacteriota bacterium. Taxonomy (GTDB): domain Bacteria; phylum Acidobacteriota; class Thermoanaerobaculia; order UBA5066; family Gp7-AA6; genus Gp7-AA6. The sequence continues at coordinate 8,542 of JBBQKV010000028.1, read as the reverse complement.
CGAGGACCGAAGCGCGAACTCCGCGCGGTTCATCGCCGCGTTGAAGCGGGAAAAGGGCCTGCGCGTGGTCGAGTCGCGGACGCTTCCGGACGGCCGGAAGCTGCCCATTTCGGATGCCGCGGCGGCGGAGTCGATCGTCCGCGCGGGCGAGGCGCCGCTCGCTCTCATCGTGCCGAAGGGATTCGGCGCGACGCCGATCCGGTTCGGGCCGGCCGAAGGCGGTCCGCGGCTCCAGATTCTCGCCGACACCTCCGATCCGATCGCCCCGCAGGTTTTCACGGGGCTCCTTCAGAAGGTCGCGATGACCGCGATGCCCGACGTCATGGCCGAGACCGGGATCGAACAGCTCGACCGGTGGGGCGGAGATCTCACGCCGGAGCAGAAGGCGCGCCTGCGGCAGAACGTCGCGGCGCTTCGGGAGGAGACGCGAACCGGGGCGGGTTCCGGCGGCGGGGCGGGCGGCGGGCTCGTCGCCGTCGACGTACGGGACGTGCTCGGAGAGACGAAGAAGAACCCGACGGTCGCGGTCCTGGCGGCCGGACTCGGCGTCATGTTCCTCCTCTTCTCCGCGGCCGGCGCTGGTGGCGCCCTGATCGAAGAAGTCGAGAGCGGAACGCTCGACCGGGTCCTGTCGACGCGGGTGACGATGACCCAGCTCCTGCTGGGAAAGATGTTCTACCTGTCGACCGTCGCGGTCGCCCAGCTCACCGTCATGTTTCTGTGGGGCGAGCTTTTCTTCGGGGTCGAGCTCCACCGCCACATACCCGGATTCCTGGTCATGGCCGTCGTGACGGCTCTCGCCGCCTCCGCGTTCGGGCTCGTGCTCGCCGCGCTCTCCCGGACCCGCATGCAGCTCGTGGCCCTCTCCAACCTTCTCATCCTGGTCATGTCGGCGCTCGGGGGCAGCATGTTTCCGCGCTACCTCCTCTCCGAAGGCGTGCAGAAGTTCGGCCTGATCACTCTGAACGCGTGGGCGATCGACGGATTCATGAAGGTGTTCTGGCGCGAGGCCCCGCTGACGGCGCTGGCGCCGCAGGTGGCGTTCCTCGTGGGCGCCGCCGTCGTCCTCTTCACGCTCGCGCGCCGTCTCGCGCGCCGGTGGGAGGTCACCTGACCCGGCTCGCGAGGGCCGGAACGCGTTCCGTCCTCTTCCTGCTCGTCCTCGTCGCGCCGGCATCGGCCCGGCCGATCCCCGAGGCGACCGCGGCGGACTTCGTCCTCCGGGATTTCCGGTTCGGCACGGGAGAGGTTCTGCCCGAGCTGCGCCTCCACTACCGCACGATCGGGACCCCGCGGCGTAACGCGGCCGGCTCGGTCGCCAACGCGGTGCTCGTCCTGCACGGCACCGGCGGCTCCGGCGCCCAGTTCCTGACCGAGAACTTCGCGGGAGTTCTCTTCGGGCCCGGACAGCTCCTCGACGCGGCCCGCTGGTTCTTGATCCTTCCGGACGGAATCGGGCACGGCGGATCGTCCAAGCCATCGGACGGCCTGCGCGGCCGATTCCCCCGTTTCGGATACGACGACATGGTCGAGGCGCAGCACCGCCTGCTCACCGAAGGGCTGCGCGTGGATCACCTGCGCCTCGTGATCGGGACCTCGATGGGAGGGATGCACGCGTGGGTATGGGGCGAGAAGTACCCCGACTTCATGGACGGGCTCGTTCCCCTGGCGAGTGTTCCGACCCAGATCGCGGGCCGGAATCGCGTGATGCGGAAGATGATCCTGGAAGACATCCGGAACGATCCCGAGTGGAAGAATGGTAACTATGACCGGCAGCCGCGGGGGCTCGCCGCCGCCGTTCAGATTCTCCTCCTCATGACGTCCAGCCCTCTCCAGTGGCACAAGGCGGCGCCGACGCGCGAGGCGGCCGACCGTTTCCTGGAAGAGCAGATGCGGACGCGCCTCTCGTCCGCAGACGCAAACGACTTTCTCTACGCGGTCGAAGCCTCCCGCGATTACGACCCGTCGCCGGACCTCGAGAAGATCAAAGTACCGGTGCTCGCGATCAACTCCGCCGACGACGTCGTGAACCCGCCGGAGCTCGGCCTGATGGAGAAGCTGATCGCGCGGGTGCCGAAAGGCCGCTACGTGCTCATCCCGACGGGGCCCGAAACCCGCGGCCACGGAACGCACTCGTGGCCGGCGCTGTGGCAGCAGCACCTGAAGACGTTCTTGTCAGATCTCGAGCAGCGCGCGATCCTCTCGAACTGACGCGGCACCTTCCGGGAATCGCGACGGCCGGCGCGATTGCTCTTGAGCGCCGTCGCGGCAGCCGCTAAGATGTCTTGCAAAGAAACGAGACAACTCACGAATCGGAGCCACCGGGGTACCGCCCCTGCCCGGCCGACGGACAGGGATTCGGGTAGATCGGCGAAGCCTCGTTCGCGAGACGCAGCGCCACGAGCCGGAACAGGCCCGCTCGCGATCGGCGCGGTGCTCCTGCTGTTCGCGGCCACAGCGATCGCGGGAACGTCCTTTTACACGGTTTCGCCGTGCCGCCTGATCGACACGCGCGACTCGAACGGGCCCTTTGGGGGACCGGCGCTCGCCGGTGGAGCGACGCGCGTGGTTGCAATGGCCGGCCGGTGCGGCATTTCCACCGTCGCCGTGGCGGTTTCCGCGAACGTCACGGTCGTGGGCCCGACGGCGGACGGGCATCTGACCATCTACCCCACCGGCTCGCCTCTGCCGCTGGCCTCGACGATCAACTACCGCGCCGGCCAGGTTCGGGCCAACAACGCGCTGATCGCCACCGGAGCTGGTGGCGCGATGTCCGTCTTCGGCGGACAGAGCTCGGGGACGGTCCACTTCGTGGTGGACGTCAATGGTTACTTCGACTCCGCCGGAAACGGGCAACCCGTCGTCAACGCCGGGCCCGACCAGACGACCTCGCCCGGCGGGACGCTCGCGCTGTCTGGAACGGCCAGCGACGACGGCCTGCCGTCCAGCACGCTCACGATTTCGTGGAGCCAGGTGAGCGGCCCAGGAACGGTCGTCTTTGGAACCCCGAACTCCCTCGCCACGACCGCCACTTTCGGCGGCGCCGGCGTCTATGTCGTCCGCCTGACCGCGAACGACTCCCAGGTCTCTTCGAGCGACGACGTTTCGATCGGCGTCGCGGCGTCGACCGGGGACACTGTTCGGCTCCTCGAGCAGTCGACGTTTGGACCGACGAACGCGCTCATCGCTCATGTCCAATCGATCGGGCCGGCGGCCTGGATCGACGAGCAGCTGGCCGCGCCGATCTCGAGCTATCCCACGCTGCCGCTGCAGCCGTCGACGGTTCCTCCGACGTGCGACGCAACCTGCGTCCGCGACAACTACAGCATGTACCCGCTGCAGCTGCGGTTCTTCACGAACGCTGTCTACGGCACGGACCAGCTCCGTCAGCGCGTCACCTTCGCTCTCCACGAGCTTCTCGTGATCTCGGGACGCGACATCAATCAGCCGAGCTGGATGGCGCCTTACCTGCAGATCCTCGACCGCAACGCGCTCGGGAACTACCGTCAGCTCCTCTACGAGATCACCCTGAACCCGGGAATGGGCCGTTACCTCGACATGGTCACGAGCACCAGGACGAATCCGAACGAGAACTACGCGCGAGAAGTCCTCCAGCTCTTCTCCGTCGGCCTGGACAGGCTGAACCCGGACGGAACTCCCCAGCTCGACAGCAACGATGATCCGATCCCCACGTATGACCAGACGGTCGTCACCGGCTTCGCGAAGGTGTTCACGGGCTGGTCCTACGCGGCGCAGCCGTCGCCCGGCATCGTGAACTACATCGACCCGATGGTGCTGAACGCGACGAAACACGACGCGGGAGCGAAGCAGGTCCTGAACGGGGTCGTGCTGCCTGCGGGGCAAACCGGCGATCAGGACCTGAACGCCGCGCTCGACAACATCTTCAACCACCCGAATGTCGGCCCGTTCGTTTCGGGTCATCTGATTCGTTCGCTCGTCACGAGTAACCCGTCACCGGCGTACGTCTCCCGCGTCGCCTCCGTGTTCAACAACAACGGCGCGGGGGCGCGCGGTGACCTCGCGGCAGTGGTGCGCGCTCTCCTTCTCGATCCCGAAGCGCGTGGCGACGTCAAGACCGACGCGAAATACGGCCACCTGCGTGAGCCGGCCCTCTTCGTGAACAACGTGCTGCGCGCCTTCAACCCCCGGTCGGCGAACGGCGCGACCACGAGCGACGGGTATTTGAGCCCCCAGACGAGCTCGATGGATCAAGACATCTTTCGCCCCCCAACGGTCTTCAGCTACTACCCCGCAGACTTTCTCGCCCCGGGCACCATCGACGTCCTCGGACCCGAGTTTGGCATCTATTCCGCGACGACCGCGCTCAAGCGCGCGAACTTCGTGAACACCGTCGTCTTCTCCACGATCCCCGTCGGCGCGAACGCTCCCACCGGAACGTCGATCGACCTTTCGGGCTTGCTGGCGCTCGCCGGAGATCCCTCTGCCCTCGTCGACGAGCTCAACCGAATCCTGATGCACGGAAGCATGTCGACGGCAATGCACGACAGCGTCGTGGCCGCGGTCAACGCCGTCGCGAGCTCCAATCCTCTGCTCCGAGCGCGACAGGCTCTTTACCTCGTCGCGACCTCGTCGCAGTACCAGGTGCAAAGATGACAAGCGACTCCTCCCGACGCGATTTCCTGCTCCGTACCGGGTGCGCCGCGCTCGGCGCGGCCGCGGTCTCGGCCGGCATCGACCGCTTCGGACTGATCAGCGCGCTCGCGCAGGAAGCGGTCCCGAGCGACTACCGCGCGCTCGTCTGCATCTTCCTGACCGGCGGCAACGACGGCAATAACACGGTCGTTCCGCTCGACATGACCGGGTACGACGCCTACTCCCTCGTCCGGAGCGCGGCGGGGCTCGCGATCCCCCACGACAGCTTTCTCTCCATCACGCCGGCCTCGATCGGGACGCCGTTCGGTCTGCATCCGAGCCTGACCGAGCTCCAGACGCTCTGGTCACAGATGAAGCTCGCCGTCGTCTCGAACGTGGGACCTCTGGTCCAGCCTCTGACTCGCGCCGAGTACCAGGGCGGCGCGGCGCGTCCCTACCAGCTGTTCTCCCACTCCGATCAGGTGGCGCAGTGGAGCACCGCCCGGGCCGACGTCAAGATTCAGAATGGATGGGGTGGGCGGACCGCCGACCACACGCTTTCGTACAACGGCTCCGCGACTTTCCCGATGATCACGTCGGTCGCCGGCGCGACGGTTTTCGCGATCGGTCTTTCGACCCGGCCGCTCGCAATCAACCCCGCCCCGACGGCGCTCAATCAAGTGCTGGTCTTGAACGGCTTCAACTCGAGCCCGGAAGCGGTCGCGCGCCGCAATTCGATGGATTTCTTGCGCTCGATCGACCGCCAGGCAACTCTCATCATGGCCGCGAGCGATGTGACCCAGCAGGCGATCGACATCAGCCAGGCGCTGAACGTCGATCCGACCCTGACGACGGTCTTCCCGACGACCAGCCTGGGCAACCAGCTGAAACAGGTGGCCAAGGTGATCAAGTTCAACCAGAGCTCGCCGGCTCTGTCCCTGAATCGCCAGATCTTCTTCTGCTCGCTCGGCGGCTTCGACACCCATCAGAACCAGCTCAGCAGCCAGACGAATCTCCTGGGGCAGCTCTCGCAGGCCATGAAGGCGTTCTCCGACGCGACGATCGAGCTTGGTGTCGAGTCGCGGGTGACTACGTTCACTCTCTCGGATTTCGGCCGGACCCTGCAGCCGGCAGGGAGCGGGGCGGCGGTCGGCTCGGATCACGCCTGGGGGAATCACCAGTTCGTCATGGGCGGCGCGGTGCTGGGCGGCGACTTCTACGGGGTCGCAGGACCGAACGGGACCGTCTATCCGACCTTGCAGCTCGCCGGCCCCAACGACACCGATTCACGGGGCCGCTGGATTCCGACCGCGGCCGTAGAGCAGTACGCGGCCACGCTCGCGACGTGGTTCGGGCTCGCCCCATCAGACGTTGCGACCGTCTTTCCTCTCATCGGGCGCTTCTCCACTCCGAATCTCGGGTTCCTCGCCTAAACCGAAGGATCGTCCCGGGCATGCCGCTTATCATCGGCCCGCAATGAGCGCGCGATCTGTCGTTCTGGTAGGGATCGTGCTCGGTCTCCTGTTCCCGCGCGGCGAGGACTCGTCTCCGCGCCCGGAATCCCGGGCGGCGCGCCGCTTCCCGATCGCTTTCGCACCCGAGGGGTCCGGTTTCGTCGCGCGAGGTTCGGGCGGGACGCTTCTCCTCGCCCCGACCCGGGCGGCGTTCTCGCACGGATCCCAGGCGGCCGCGTCGATCGAGCTCGTCGGCGCGAACGCCCGCGCGGCGGGGCGGGGCTTCGAGCGGCTTCCCGGGCGAATGAGCTCCTTCGTCGGACGCGACCCCGAGAAATGCCGCGCAGACCTACCGACGTTCGCGTCAGTCAGGTTCCATGACGTCTATCCGGGAATTGACGTCGCCTGGCACGGGGTGGAGCGCGACGACCACGACGGAAACAGTCTCGAGTACGACTTCCTCGTCCGGCCCGGCGCCGACGCCGCGCGCATCCGCCTGCGGTTCGGGGAAGCCGGTCCCGCCCGCATCGGCCGCGAAGGCGAGCTCGTCCTCGCTTCCGGCCGCGGCGAGATGCGACAACTCCGCCCCGTGTCGCACCAGATGCGCGGCGCCACCCGGGAACCGGTCCGCGTTGAGTGGAGGCTCCGCGGCAGGTCGGAAGCGTCCTTCGTGATCGGGCCGCACGACCCGACGAGGCTTCTCGTCATCGACCCGGTCGTCGTGCATTCGGCTCTCCTCGGGGGAATGGCCTTCGATTCCGCAAACGCCGTCGCGCAGGACGGCGCCGGGAACATCTACGTCACGGGAGAGACGGCATCGGCGGACTTCCCGACGCGAGGCGGGTCCACGCCGGTCCCCGCGGGAGGCACCGACGCTTTCGTCGCAAAGCTCGACCCGACGGCAAGCGTCCTCCTGTATTCGACGTTCTTCGGCGGAAACCAGGCGGACTCCGGGAATGCGATCGCGGTCGACGCCGCCGGCAGCGCCTGGGTGACGGGCGAGACCGCCTCGGATGACTTTCCGACGACCGCCGGAGGTTTTCAGAGAAACGCGGCGGGGGCGAGCGATGCGTTCGTCGTCCGGCTCGACGTCTCCGGATCGGCGCTCTTGTCTTCGACGTACCTGGGAGGCGAGGGATTCGACCGCGGAAACGGCCTTGCGCTCGACTCCGGCGAGGCGGTCGTGACCGGAAGAACGGGATCGGCGGATTTTCCGACGACGCCGGGGGCGCTGCAGACGTTCTTCCGCGGAGGCGACTTCGACGCGTTCGTTTCGCGGCTCGATGGTGCGGGCGGGCTCGCGGCCTCGACCTATCTCGGAGGCTCCGAGAACGACGCGGGTTTCGGAGTCGCGGTCGATGCCGGCGGACACGCCTTCGTGACGGGCGGGACGAGGTCGACAGATTTCCCGGCGACAGCCGGCGCGTACCAGTCGGGGAACTTCTCCACGGACGCGTTCGTCAGCAGGCTCGATCGGGCAGGGGCGCTCGAGTATTCGACGTTTCTCGGCGGGAGCGGCGTCGATCGGGGTAACGCGATTGCCGTCGATCAGCAGGGCCGCGCGATCGTGGCGGGTCAGACGAGCTCCGCAGACTTCCCCGCCGTCGGTTCTTTGCAGGGATTCGGGGGCGGACAGAACGACGCCTTTGTCGCGGTCATCGATCCTCTCGCGGCGGGGAGCGCCTCTCTCGTTTTCTCGATGCCACTCGGGGGGAGCGGAGATGACCGCGCGCTCGCAGTGGCGACCGGCCGAGCCGGGTCGCTCTTCGTCGCCGGCCAGACGTCCTCCTCCAACTTCCCGACCGTCGCCGCGACTCAAGCGGCATTCGGCGGGGGCGCGAACGATGCGTTCGTCGCGAGCCTCGACCTCTCCGGCACGCCGCGACGTCGCTACTCGACCTTCCTGGGAGGCGCAGGAGACGACCGGGCGCAGGGAATCGTCGCCAGCGCTTCGGGAGATGCCGTCGTCGCCGGCCGGACCGATTCACCCGACTTCCCCGGAAATCCGATTCGATTCGGCGCCGGCGGCGCGATCGACGCCTTCATCGCACGCCTCGGGGAAAGCGAGAGCGCGGCGGTTCCCGCGCTCTCGTGGACGATGCGGTTTCTGCTGGCAGCCGCTCTCGGCGGCCTGGGAATGCTGCTGACCCGGCGCGGCTAGGGAGAGAAATCTGGCGGGGCCGACGGAGACTCGAACCCCAGCGCGTCTCCGACCAACATCCGTAGGAATCGCTCGACCGGGCTACGGGCGGAGCTCTCGCGCTTCCTGCGCCGCCCGCTCGAGCCGAGCTTCCAGGCGAACGATCTCGGCACGCGCGGCCGCCGCATCTGCGCGCACGGCCGCTTCGCGGATCGCCGGAAGCGTCTCGGCCGCGTACGACGGAAGGGGCGCGTAGATCAGGTGCCGGAACCAGGGCCGGCCGGGCAGCCCGGCGGGATCGGACACCGCCCGTTCGACACCGAGCAGCCATCCG
>JBBQKV010000027.1:0-25469 GCA_038327245.1 Acidobacteriota bacterium | reverse complement strand
CCTTCGACAAGATCGTGCCGGAGGAGCTCGACCGCGTCACGGCGGCGGTCGCCGTATTCGCGTACGTGGCCGCTTCGGTTCCCGAGCCCTTCGAGAGGATTCCGAAGGAGAGGCGGGTTCTTCCGGCGAACTGACCTCCCGCTTACCCGGCCTTCTTCGCCGCCACTCGCTCGCGCGCCGCCTGGACTTCGGGATGCTGGAATCCGAGGAGCTCCGCAATCCGCCGCGCGAGCTGGCCCTCGACCGCCGTCAGCACGCCATCGGAATACACGACGCCCCAGATCGCCTCCATCAGCAGCAGGCGCTGCTCGCGGGAAAAGCTCTCGGTCACGAGCCGGGTGAACTGGTAGAGGTCGACGCTCTCCTTCCGCGCCTCTTCCGCGAGCCGGAGGACTTCCCGCACGTCCCCTTCCGCGACGCCCAGGTCTTCGCGCGCATGGCGGGCGATCCGCTCCCGCTCCTCGGGCGTGAACGTGAAGTCCGCGTGCGCGATCTCGAGAAGGAGCGCGCACGCCGCGATCGCGACGGGGTCGGGTCCCGCCGCGTCCGTCCCCGCCGGCGGTCTCGAGAAGAACGAACGCAGCGCTTCGAGGACCACGAAACGAGTCTAGCCGCGATTCGCCCGCCGCCGGACGGAGCCTTTCCGGGAAACTTTCGGGGAACTCCATGCGTATAGGAAGACTGGAGTTACACATGAACCGCCGCGAGCTCGAGACACTGTTCCTGACCCTGGAGTCCACCCCGGCCCTGCTCGCCCGCGCGGCGGCGGAGCTTCCGGAGGACACGGTGCGCCATCGCGGCACGGCGGGAGGCTTTTCACTGGTCGAGCAGGTGTGGCATCTCGCGGATCTGGAGCGGGAAGCGTACGCGGTGCGCATCCGTCGGATCCTCACGGAGGACGAACCCCTGCTCTCGAACTTCGACGGCGACCGGGTGGCGCACGAACGCCTCTATCACCGGCGCGACCTGGCCGAAGGTCTTCTCTCGTTCACGCTCGCGCGCACGCGCACTCTCCAGCGGCTGCGCGACGTGTCGGCGGACGAGTGGAAGAGGGCCGGGCTGCAGGAAGGCATCGGACGGGTGGAGCTCTCCGACGTCCCGCGGATGATGGCCGAGCACGACCGCATCCACGGAGTCGAGATCGCCGAGCTGGTTCGCGAGATCCGCGGCCGGATCGTGCCGCCGGCACCTCTGGATCGCCGGGTCTCGGCCGTCGCGTAAGCGGCTTCGGGGTCAGACCCCCGACGTTTTCTTTTTGAACCTCTCCCTCGCAAACGCGATGATCCCCGGCAGGATCGAGAGAAAGACCACGATGAGGATCACGACCTCGATGTGCTCGCGCACTCCCGGGATTTTCCCCAGGAAGTAACCGATCCCGGTCATCGAGATCACCCAGAAGAGACCGCCGAAAACGTTGAAGGACAGGAACCGGCGGTACTCCATCTCCCCCATGCCGGCCACGATCGGCGCGAAAGTCCGGATGACCGGCATGAAGCGCGCGATGATGATCGTCTTGCCGCCGTGCTTCTCGTAGAAGTCGTGCGCGCGCTTCAGGTGGTCGGGGTTGAAGAGCAGGGACTTCGGACGCTTGAAGAGCGCCGGCCCCACGCGCCGGCCGAACCAGTAGCCCACGGTGTCGCCCGCGATCGCCGCGACGATCAAGAGGCCGTTGACCGCCCAGATGTTCAGCTGCCCCGTGGCGGCGAACACGCCGGCGGTCACGAGGAGCGAATCTCCCGGCAGGAAGAAGCCGATCATGAGGCCGGTCTCCGCGAAGATGATCGCGGTCATCGCGGTCAACCCTCCGACGCGAATCAGGCTCTCGACGTCGGTCAGCTTGTGAAAGAGATTTTTGAGCCACTCCATCGGCGTCAGTCCCCCGGGAACCGCGCTTCGACGACCGACGAGATGCCGCCCCGCGAGGAGAAACGCCCGGTCACCGTCATCCTCTTCGGCCGGCACGCCGCCGCGCAGTCGCGCAGGATCCGGTTGACGGCGTTCTCGTAAAAGATGCCGACGTTGCGGTAGGCGACCACGTAGAGCTTCAGCGACTTGAGCTCGAGACAGCGCTCGTCCGGAACGTAGCGGATCGTGAGGTGTCCGAAATCGGGGAGGCCCGTCTTCGGACAGATCGCCGTGTACTCCGGAATCTCCACGACGATCTCGTAGTCCGGATACTGGTTGGGCCAGGTCTCGATCGAGGGCAGCTCGGCCTCCAGACCGGACCGGGCGTGCTCGTCGGTGTACTCGCTCATCCGCCGAACTCGGCCTGCAGAACTTCCCGGATCCGCGCGGCCACGGGGCCTGGCCGCCCGCCTCCGACCGGCCGTCCTTCGACCTCGACGAGCGAGTAGGTCCAGAGGGTCGTCGAGGCGAGGAAGACTTCGTCCGCCGAAAAGAGCTCGTCGACGCCGAGAGGCCTCTCCTCGACCGGATAACCCAGGTTCGCCGCGGCCTCGAGAGCCGCGCCGCGCGTGACCCCCGGGAGGATCCGCGGACCCCTCGGCGCCGTGCGCACGACGCCCTTCGAGGCCGTGAAGAGGTTCGCCTTCGTTCCCTCCCAGGCGATTCCGTCGCGGACCAGGATCGCTTCCATCGCCCCCGCGTCCCGGGCCTGCTGGGACGCAAGCACGTTCGGCAGGAGCATGACGGTCTTGATGTCGCACCGCCCCCAGCGCTCGTCCGGCAGCAGGATCGCCCGACCGCCTCCGGGCGGTGGGGGCGGATCGGTCTTTCGCACGAACGCGAAAACGGTCGGCGGAGTGCCCTCCGGCGGAAACGCGTGGTAGCGCGGCGCGGCGCCGCGGGACACCTGGACGTAAACGAGCGCGTCGCCGTCCCCCAGGTCGTTTTGTTCGATGAGCCGGCCCGCGACCTCCGGGAAAAAGGACGGCTCGACCGCGAGCTGCAGCGCCGTCAACCCGTCGCGCATCCGCGCGAGGTGCTCGGCAAGGCGGTAGGGACGGCCGGCGCCGTACCGAACGACCTCGTAGATGGCGTCGGCGAAGAGGAAGCCGCGGTCTTCCGGCGAGATCTTCGCCTCCTCGCGAGGCAGGAATCGGCCGTTCAGGTAGACGATCACGCGCCCGGAATTCTAAACGGGACCGACTAGTCTTCGCCGATTTCGCGCGGCCGCTTGGCGCCGTCTGCTCTGCGCCTCGCGGCCTCGAACTCCTCGACGGCTCGCGCGAGGTCGTCGCTGCCCGCGAGCAGCCGGTACGCGTCCTCCGCGCGCGGCAGCGTTTCGGCCAGCGCCCGGCGGCGTTCCGCGCGGAGCAGGTCCCGCGCGCCGGCCAGCGCCGCGGGGCTGGCGGACAGGAGTTTCTCGACGACGCGCTCGGTCTCCGTCGCGAGCTCCGACGGCGCGAGCGCGCGGGACGCGAACCCGGCTTCGGCCGCCTCCCGTCCGGATACGATCCGGCCGGTCAGGATCCACTCGGCCGCGCGCGCCCCGCCGATACGTGCCGGCAGAAGGGCGGTGGCCCCGGGAGGGAAGCACGCGAGCCGGATTTCCGGAAAACCGACCCGCGAATCTTCCGTGACCAGGACGACGTCGCACGCCGACACGAGCTCGGCTCCCCCGCCGAGACAGGCGCCGGACACCGCCGCGACCGTCACCGCCGGCGTTTTCACGAGGGCGGTCAGCGCGTTTCGCATCGCGACGAGCATCCGGTCGATCGCGAGGCGCTCGGGGGAGTGCTCCGCGACGGAGACTCCCGCCGAGAACGCGCGCGGGAGCCCGGAGAGCACGAGGACACGCGCGGCCGATGCCTGCATGACCAGGCGGACGAGCTCCTCGAGCGCGTCCACGTCGAGCACGTTGACCGGAGGGAAATCGATCGCGATTTCCGCGCGACCGTCCGAGGAGGCGAGCCGGAGAGGCACGCCCCCTTTTACCTCAAGAGGGGGTCTTGCGCTCGGGAGTCACGACGGGCGCGCGGGCCGGTGTCGCCGCGGGCCGGGCCGCCTTTTCCTTCTCCCGCTTGTAGACGGCGAGGGCATTCTTCAGGTGCGCGTCCGACATCGGGACGTTCGGAATCTTGTTGTCGGGCTCGCGGAGCCGGATCTCGACGTACTCCTCGCGGACCCCCGACCGGACCAGCTTTTGAACGATTTCGTTCAAGCTCCGGAGGTACGCCAGGGTATCCGCGATGCCGGTCTTCGGGCCGATCAGGCCGTGGCCCGGGACCATCTTGTCGACCGGCGCGGCGGCGAGACGCGGGAGAACCTTCGCCCACCCCTCCGGGTCCGCGTCGGGCAGGTGAAGGTCGGGAAGCCGGCCGTTGGACGCCACATCGCCCGCGAAGAGCACCTTCTCGTTCGGGAGCAGGATGACGAGGTCGCCGTTCGTGTGCGCCGCGCCGAGCCACTGGATGTCGGCCCGCCGCCGGCCGTCGAACAGGATGAGCCGCTCCGAAACCGTCAACAGCATGGGCGACGCCTTCTTGCCGGAGAGCGGGTCCGCCGGGTCCTTCGACCCCTGCGTCAAGAACGCGAGGACCGCGCTGGAGGCGTTCTCGTGACAGATCACCTGGGCTCCGGCCGCGACGAACGCCCGCGCGCCGGCCGTGTGATCCGCGTGCGCGTGGGTGAGAACGAGGTAGCGGACCGGTTTGCCCCCCGTCGTCTCCGCGATCTGCCGGAGGATCTCCTTCGCCGTGGCGTTTTCGATGCCGGAGTCCACCGCGACGACACCGTCACCGTAGAGAAACCACCCGACGTTCGCGCCGCGGTCGGGCTGCACCGCCCAGACCCCCTCGGCGAGCTTCTGGACCGCGAGCTTCGTCTGGGCCGGAGCGGCCAGGGCCGGGAAAGCGAGAACCAGGGCGAGAATTGCGGGGCGGAATCTCATGCGGGCTCCTGTCATCGATGTTGGAATCTCCGAGAGCGGCACAACCTCGCCGGTTGCGGCCGAATTCCGGCTTCTCCGCTACTGCCGCTTTCGATCCTTCCGGCGCCGGACCTCCGAGACGAACTCCCGGAACAGTTTCTGCGAGACCGCGTCGTCCGTCAGGTTCTCGGGGTGCCACTGCACGGCGACCAGCCAGCGGCCATCGCGCGCTTCGATCGCCTCGATGACGCCGTCGGGGGCCGTGGCCGAGACGACGAGACCTCCCGCCGGATGGTCGATCGCCTGGTGATGCCGGCTGTTGACGCCGATCTCGGGAGCGCCGGCGATGCGGTCGAGAATCGTTCCCGGTTCGATCCGGACCGGATGGTCGCGCTCGTTCTCCCTCTTCGGCAGCTGGTGCGCGACGTCCGACGGGCGCTCGAGCGGCAGATCCTGCACGAGCGTCCCGCCCCGGGCGACGTTCACGACCTGGAGACCCCGACAGATTCCGAGCACCGGGACGTCGGTCCTCCACGCCTCCTCGAATATCGGAAAGTCGACGGAGTCGCGGCCGTGATCCACCTCCACGTTGGCGCCCTCCAGAATCTCGCGCCCGTACCGCACGGGATCGACGTCGTCGCCGCCCCCGATGACCACTCCGTCGAACGGCCCCGGAATCGGGTCGCCCGGGCGGAGAACCACGATCTCGTCGCGCCGCAGCCCCGCGGCCGAGAGGGCGCGGATGTAGTCGTTCTCTTCGGCGGGAACGTCGCCATCGACGGTCAGAGCGACGCGCACGGTGGAGATTGTAGAGGCTGTCTCGGGTCGTGCTAAGGGCGTTCGAACAGGACGGCCATCCCCATGCCGCCGGACACGCAGAGGGTCGCGATGCCCCGCTTTGCGCCCCGGCGCTTCATCTCGTGGAGGAGCGTGGTGGCGAGGCGCGCGCCGGTCGCGCCGATCGGATGTCCCAGCGCGATAGCACCGCCGTTGACGTTCACGCGAGACGGGTCGAAGGGCAGCTCCCTCGCGCACGCGATGACCTGCGCGGCAAAGGCCTCGTTCAGCTCGATCAGGTCGACGTCGGAGAGCGAGAGCTTTTCCTTCGCCAGGAGCGAGCGGAGCGCCGGGACCGGACCGATCCCCATGCGCGCGGGCTCGACGCCCGCGGAGGTCCACGCGACCACCCGCCCGAGCGGCTCGACGCCGGCCCGGCGGACCTCTTCCTCCGTGGAGAGGACCAGCGCGGCGGCCCCGTCCGTGATCCCGGAAGAGTTCCCGGCGTGAACCGTGCCGGATTCTGCATCGAACACCGGAGGAAGCTTCGCGAGCGACTCCGGCGTACTGTCGGGCCGCGGATGCTCGTCCCGCTCCACGAGCGTCGGACCCTTGCGGCCGGGGACGGTCACGGGCACGATCTCGTCGTCGAACCGGCCGGACGCGGCGGCTTCGGCGGCTCGCCGCTGCGACAGGGCGGCGTAGCCGTCCTGCTCGGCGCGGGGGATCCCGAACTCCCGGACGAGGTTCTCGGCGGTCTCTCCCATCAGCTGGTCGCAGAGCGGACAGAGAAAACCGTCGCGATACATCGCGTCCACCACCTCGGAGTTCCCCATCCGATAGCCGAACCGCGCGCGCGTCAGCAGGTAGGGCGTCGCGGACATGCACTCCGTCCCGCCCGCCAGCACGACGTCGTTCTCCCCGGCCGCGATGGACAGCGCGCCGAGGGTGATCGCCTTGAGGGACGACGCGCATGCCTTGTTCACGGTGTACGCGGGGACGGAGTCCGGGACCCCGGCGCGGTGCGAGACCTGCCGGGCGGTGTTGGGGCCGCCGCCCGCCTGCCGCGCGTGCCCGAAGATCGTCTCGTCGAGAGCCGCCGGCGGCAGCCCGGAGCGCTCGATCGCGGCCCGCGCCGCGACCTCTCCGAGATCCGCCGCGGACAGCGAAGCGAAAGCGCCGCCGAACCGGCCGATGGGCGTACGCGCCGCGGAGAGCACGAATACGGGTCTCATGAGGTCTCGTTCACTCAGGTTTCAGGGGTTCCCCTCGTCCTCTCTCCCGAGTTCCTAGTTCACAAGAGGCAGACGCACCACCACAGTCGTGCCCTTGTCGACCTCGCTCCCGATCTCCACCTTCCCCTTGTGCGCCTCCACGATCCACCGGACGATCGACAGCCCCAGCCCCGAGCCCCCCGAGTACGCGCGGCGCGCGCGGTCGCTCCGGAAGAATCGTTCGAAGACGAACGGCAGGTCCCCTTCCGGGATCCCCACGCCCGAGTCGGCGACCTCGATCCGGGCCTCTTCCGGCGTTTTCCGGAGGCTCACGCGCACGGACCCTCCCGGCGGCGTGTAGCGCATCGAGTTTTCCAGCAGGTTGTGCAGCACCTGCTGCATCCGGCCCGGGTCCACGAAGGCGATGATCGGGGCCTCGGGAACGTCGACGGACAGGTCCAGGCCGTGGTCTCCGGCGGCCGGCAGCAGCTCGCGGGTGACCTCCGAGACGAACCGGCCCAGGTCCTGGTTGGAGAAGGAGAGGGTGACGCGGCCACTCTCGCCTCGCGCGAGAAACAGGATGTTCTGCGAGATGCGGGCGAGGTGGCGCGTCTCCAGGAGCGCGTTCCCGATCGCCTCGCGATATTCCTCGGCTGGCCGCTCCTCTTCCAGCGCGACCTCGAGAGTCCCGCGCAGGACCGTCAACGGCGTGCGGAGCTCGTGCGAGACGTCCGCGATGAACTGCTGCTGCTCCTTTTCGGTTCCGGAGAGCGCGTCGAGGCGCGCATTCAAGCGCTCCGCCACGTCGAGGGCGGTGCCGGACAGGTCGGTCGCCGGGATCCGCTTCAACGGTCGCCCCTCGGTTTCCGCCAGCCGGTCGCGCAGCCGCTCGAGCTCCATCGTCGCGGCGCTCTGAAAGGGGGGATCGGACGGCCGGTCCGAGAACAGCGGGGCCGGGGCCGCGCGCGGCGACACGAGCCGGCCGGCCAGGAACACGAGCACCGCGAGCGTGCCGAGCGCCGCTGCCACGACGAGCAGGGAGCTGGAGGAGTGGAGCGCGAAATGGAGGGCGAGGAGAATTGCCGCGATGCCGAGAAGGGCTGCCGCCGCGAGCGACCAGGGGCGGCTGCCCATCCTTCATCCTCCCGACGGCGGAATGGGGTCGCCCGGCTCTCCCAGCCGGTATCCCACGCCGCGCACGGTCTGAATGAGCCGCTCCTTCTCGCCCGCGTCGAGCTTGCGGCGTAGGGCGTTGATGTAGACGTCGATGATGTTCGTCGACAGGTCGAAGGAGTCCTCCCAGATCCGGGCCTGGATCTCGGAGCGGGAGACCACCTTCCCGCGCCTCCGGAGGAGGAGCTCGAAGAGGGCGCCCTCCCGGGCGGTCAGCCGCACGACCTCGCCGCGCCGCCGCACTTCGCGGGACTCCGGATCGTACGCCAGGTCCCCGAAGATGATCGGACCCGGTTCCGGGATCTCGGTCCGTCGGGCGAGAGCCCGGAGCCGCGCCAGCAGCTCGCGAAAGGAGAAGGGCTTGACGAGGTAGTCGTCGGCGCCCGCGTCGAGACCCTCGATCTTGTTTTCGACGGAGTCGCGCGCCGTCAGCATCAGGACCTTCGACGGGATCCCCCGCGCGCGGATTTCGCGACAGAGCTCGATCCCGTCGCGCGAGCCCGGGAGGAGGAGGTCGAGGATGACGAGGTCGTACGGCCCGCCCTCCAGCCGCTCGAGCGCCGTGTCCGCGTCCCCGACGGTCTCGACGGAATAGCCCTTCTCGCCCAGTCCCTTTCTCAGGAACTGCGCGATCCTTTCCTCGTCCTCGACGACGAGGACCTTCACGGCGTCTCCCCGTCCTTCGCCTCGGGGGCGCGCCGCGGGTTGTGCAGGAAGGAGAGGACTATCACGGCGCCGGCGCCGGCCGCGAATCCCCCTGCGAAAGAGGAAAGAGGCGGGGACGATGTGATCGAGACGACGGCGCCGACCGCGACGAAGAGAAGGAGCAGGAGCCGCGAGACCTCGACCGGCGGAACCATCGGCGTCATGGTGTTCGTGCTCCTCCGTCGCTTTGCCGCGAGGGCGATCCGGGAATGTCCCTTGCAGGGGCGTATTGTCTATCATTGGAAAAGCGAAGGAGGAGAAATGAAGACACCGAGAAGTGGAAACCTTGCGGCGGCGCTCGCAGTCGTGGCGGGAGCGGCCCTCATCGCGGCCGGGTGCTCGTCCACGCCCACGTCTACGACCACGACCACGGCGGCGCCGCCGGCGGGGGCACAGGCCAAGGCCACGATCGAGCCGCGCAGCGGATCGAACGTGAGCGGCTGGGCGACCTTCACCGACCGCTCGACCGGCGGCGTGGCCGTCGTCGTCCACATCGAGAACGCCCCTCCCGGACTACACGGACTCCACGTCCACGAAAAAGGGGACTGTTCCGCTGCCGACGCGTCGTCGGCCGGCGGGCACTTCAATCCGGGCGAAAATCCGCACGCGGGTCCGACCGACATGCACCGTCACGCCGGGGACCTCGGCAACATCACGATCGAGGCGAACGGCACCGGGCACCTGGAGCTCGTCACCGACCTCCTGACCGTAAAGCCGGGGCCGAATTCCGTGGCGGGGAAGGCCGTCATCTTCCACGAGAAGGCCGACGACATGCAGACCCAGCCTACGGGCAACGCCGGCGGGCGCCTGGGTTGCGGAGTCGTGCAGTAGAGAGAGCGATCAGCGATCAGCGATCCGCTGGAAAAAGGGCCGGCCAAGCGTCGGCCCTTTCCTTTGCCGTGCTGATTCAATGAGCCGCATGCCGCAAACCTCCTTCGACCTCTCCCCCGACGAAGTTCGCCGCCTCGGGCACCAGGCCGCCGACGCGGTCGCCGAGCATCGCGCGAATCTCCTGTCGCGCCCGGTCTTCGGGAAAGTGGGCGCCGATGCCTCGCTCTTCCAGTCGCCGCTTCCGGCGGAAGGGCGGCCGTTCGACGAAGTCCTCGCGTTCGTCCGCGAACACGTCCTCCCCTTTCCGATGGGCAACTCGCATCCGCGTTTCTTCGGCTTCATCAACGCGACCGCGGATCCGGTCGGGATCACGGCGGACTACCTGGCAGCCGCGATGAACCCCAACTGCTGGGGGGGCGACCACGCGGCGGTGCACGTCGAGAGCCAGGTCATGCGGTGGATCGCCTCCATCGTCGGGTTCCCGCCGGAGGCCGAGGGGATCCTCGTCTCCGGCGGCTCGATGGCGAACTTCACGGCACTGGCCGCGGCGCGGCGCGCGACGACGCCCGGGAACGTCCGGGAGGACGGCCTCGCCGGCGACGGCCGTCCCAGCCTGATCGTGTACGCCTCCGACCAGGTGCATCACTGCGTCGACAAGGCGGTGGACCTGCTCGGCATCGGAACGCGAAACCTCCGGAAGATCGAGACCGACGACCGGTTCCGCATCCGCGTGGACCGGCTCGAGGCAGCGATCGCGGAGGATCGGCGAGCCGGGCTCCATCCCGCGATCGTCGTCGGCAGCGCCGGCACCGTGAACACCGGCGCGATCGATCCCCTCGAAGAGCTCGCGGACCTCTGCCGCCGGGAGTCGCTCTGGTTTCACGTCGACGGCGCCTACGGCGCCATGGCCGCGCTCTCGCCGCGACTCCAGCCGCGCTTCGCCGGAATGGAGCGGGCCGACTCGATCGCCGCCGATCCGCACAAGTGGCTCTACGTTCCCTACGAGGCGGGCGCTACCCTGGTCCGCGAGCCCGGCCGCCTCGCGGCGACGTTCCGCAAGTTCCCGGAGTACCTCGCGTCGGATCCGGACAGCCCTTTTCCGGGGCCGGCGTGGTTCGCGGAGCGCGGCGTGGAGCTCTCGCGCGGCTTCAAGGCGCTCAAGGTCTGGATGGGACTCCAGGTCCACGGCGCCGGCGCCTACGCGCGCGCGATCGAGAACGACGTCGCGCTCGCCGGCTTCCTCTGCGAGGAGGTGGACCGGCGGCCCGACTTCGAGAGGATGGCGGAGCACGTCCTCTCGATCGCGAACTTCCGCTGGCGCCCGCGCGGCTCCGCGATGACGGAGACCGAGGTCGACCGGTTGAACCGCCGGATCGTCAACCGCCTGGTGGGCGACGGCTCCTTCTTCCTGGCGCCCACGATCCTGAAGGGGCGCGCCGCCCTGCGCGTCTGCATCGTCAACTTCCGGACGGCGCCGGAGGATCTGACGTTCCTGCTCGACGAGGTGGCGCGGGTCGGCTCCGAGCTGATAGCGGCTAGCTGATAGCGGACGCAAAATAAAAGGGGCGGGGTGAACACCCCGCCCAGCACGCGAAACCTTCCACCCGGCGATCGCCGTTGCGATTCTCGAGTCTAACCCACGGGCTGCGAGCAGGCGCTGCACCGGGTGGCTGACGCCGGGATGAGCGTCTTGCACTGCGGGCACTCCTTCGTCGACGGCGCGGCCTCCGGTTTGGGGAGCGCGTACTTGATGATCATGAAGACCACGAGACCGATGATGACGAAGTCCACGATCGCGCCGAGAAGGTGACCGTACTGGATCGAGTTCTCGACCACCTTGCCCGTGGCGTCCGTCGAGTGCGCCAGCACGATCTTCGCGTCCCGCCACCCGCCTCCGGGAAACGCCAGTCCGAAAATGGGGTTGATGACGTCGTCCACGATCGACGACACGACCTTGCCGATCGCGGCGCCGATGATCACCGCGACCGCGAGGGCCAGCGCATTCTGCTTGACGAGGAAGTCCTTGAACTCGCGAGCCATGCTCATGACGACTCCTTTCCGCTTCGGGCTGCCTGCCACGCGGCCAGGTTTCGCTCGATCTGGCCGGAGTGCTTCTCCAAATGCTCGGCATAGATCCCGAGCCAGTCCTCGGCGGTGTAGCTCTCCAATTCGGTGTGGCGGCCGGCGGCGGACCACGCCTTCTCCGGAATTCGCTTCAGGAGGGCGGCGGTATTTGCCCGGACCGCCTCGACCGTCGCCAGCGCCGGCTCGATCGGCGCCTCGTGGTAGTCGAAGACCTCCGCCCACCGCGCCTGGTCGTAGCCCACGATGAGCGGGTTTTCTTCCCCGAGGAGATAACGGATCCGGAGAGCGCCGTTCGCTTCCGAATCACCGCAGTGGCAGACGACCTCGTGAACGGACCACTTTCCCGGGCCGGGCCGCCACTTCATCGCCTCGGGCGGCACCTTCGCGAGCGCGGCCTTGAGCCGCGCGGGCCCCGCCTCGTAGCGGCGGATCCGGTCCTCGCGCTCGTTCTTCGTCAAAGGCATGGGAGCTCCGTCTGGCCGGAGTCTACCCTTGCAAAAAGAAAGGGCCTCCGGACTCGAAAGTCCGGAGGCCCCTCCCCCCGATGCCACGGGGAGGAGAAACTTCAAAACCTCGGTAGATCCTCCGATCGCATGAAGGTCACGATAGACACCCGAAAGCGAGAAGACAATGAGGGAACTTCCTCATTTTCGGCGCCTCATTGCTCCTCGAGGAGCGCGCGAACCTTCGCCGCCAGAACGTCCGCGCGGAAGGGATTCGCGAGGTAGAACGCGACCCCGTCCTCCAGGTCGCGGACTTCGGGCCGCTCGTAGTTCGCGGTCGAGAGGAGGAGCAGCTTCGCTCGGCGCGGGATCTGCCTTCGCAGCCCCTGCGCGCCAGAGGCGCCGGGCTCGGCGAGATCCGCCAGGACGAGACGGACCGTCCGCCCCGCGCCCGAGAGGAGTACGACGGCCTGTGCGGAGCTCTCTGCTTCGAGGACTTCGTACCCGGCGGACTCCACGATCCGCCGGAGAAGCGCCCGCAGCGGGGCCTCCCCCTCGACGAGCAGCACGTCCGGTCCCGGCGCTTTTCGGCCGGGTGATCGTCCCGGAGGGTTTGCGTCATCGCGTTCTCTCAATCCCGTGGCGCCACTATCTCCCGGTGTCGGAGCCGAGAACGTAGTCGAACGCCTCGGTTGCATCGACGTCGAAGTAGAGGTCGTCCACGCTGTTGGATCGGCCCAGTGTCAGAGCCGTGGCGCTGTAGAGCGTGTTGCCCGTGATCGGTACCCCGAAGCCGGTGTTCAGCCCGACGTCGATCGTGATCGTGTTCCCTTCGATTTTCCCGGCGACGGCCTTCTCGCCGCGGTACTGCAGGATCTTGCAGTTGGTGGGCGTCGTGCCCTGACAGCTCGCGGTGCCGGCGAAGAAGCTCGGCGCAAGACCCGCGACGCTCTCCATGTAAACGTAAAAGACCCGGTAGACGTTTTCGGGTCCGCCCGGCCTCGGCGCCAGCGCCTGGAAGCGCGTGAGCCAGAGGGAGGAGGTCTTGCCCTGGGGCGGCAGAAGGCTCGTCAGATCTTTGACGGTCATCCGGACCCGCAGGGTCGTCGGATCCGGATTGCTGACACGGAGGCCCGTCAGGTCGAGTTGCGGAATACTCGCACCCGCGCCGACCCGCGCGTAGTGCGGCCAGTTCGCGTCCCCGGAGGGAGCGGTGACGGGATTCGTCGCCGCCTTCCCCGAGACGCTTCCTCCGAGCGCTCCCGTACCCGAGACCTGTCTCGTGAAGTAGAGGCCCGCGCCGTCGAACTCGTTGGTCGTGTCGTTGAAGACGACCCGCAGGCCGCCGTCCTTCGCGAGGTCGAAGCCGAAAAAGTCGGCCATCTGGCGGTCCGCCGAAAGGTCCGTCGCACACGTCGTGCCGGCATTGCAGATGGCCCCGTAGTGCATCGGCTTGGCGGTGAAGCGGGCCTGGGCGATCTTCGGCCGGGAGGTGTCCGCCTTTGTGACGAGCGCGGCGTAGCCAAACCACGGAAACTTCGTCGCCTCTCCGAGGTTGTCGATGGAGCTCGGCATGTTGTCGGAACCGCCCGGAACCGACTTGTCCGTGGCATACCACGCGATCGCGAGCGTGCCGGCAGCGCCGGCCTGCGCCCAGTCGAACTCGTTCGTCACGGCGCCCCCGCTGTTGACCCGGACTGGAGCAGACCAGCTCCTTCCCTCGTTCGTCGAAAACGCGTAATACAGCGCAAAACTGGCGTCGTCGATCCACGCCATGTACACGTGGCCGACGGCGTCGGTGGCGAGCGCGGGGAACAGGTTCAGCACGTCGCCGCCCCCCGGCGTCTTCGGGCCGTTGAAGTTGGCGTAGCTGATCCCCATCCGCTGGCCGACGTTGACGTGGCCGACCGTGACGCGAATGTGATCCCCCTCGTTGCACGCGTAGTAGAGGTTCCGCTTGACCTTGTCGAACCGCAGCTGCGCGCAGATGGCGTCGCCGGCCAGGGCCTGCAGCGGTCCGGGCAGCGACGCGGAGTTCTGCCAGAACAGGCCGCCGGTCGGATCGTTCGGACCCTGCGAGCCGGGCGTCGAGTAGATGAACGTCCCGACGGCAGTCGTGTGGAACGCGAGAAAGATCGTGTTGTCGAACGCGCCGGCGCTCGGCCCGTTGTCGACCGCGTACCACTGCCGGTCCACCACGGCCTGCTGCACGGCGGCGGCGTTCTTGCGCCACGTGTTGCCGTTGTCGTTGGAGACCGATGCGCCGATCTCGGTCAGCGGACCCTCGAGGTCGGTGAAGTAGACGGTGCCCTGATCGTCTACGGTCACGTCGGTGTCCCCTCCGCCGGGAGGCTCGTCGGGACGGGTGCCGATGGTGCTGACGAGGTGAAACTTCCTTCCGTCATTGGTGGAGCGGTGGATGAACGACATGTTGGTGCTGAAGCCCCAGGGCCCCGACTCCCAGACGTTCCCGTCTGCGTCGATCTTCACGAGCGGCTCCCCCTCGGTCCGCTGCGGGTCGACGACAGTGGAGGGCGCGAACTTCGCGTTCCACGCCTGGAGGCTCGGAATCGGATAGACCGTCACCGGATTGTTCGTGGACCCCGGCGGGGTCACGGGGAGCAGCGGAAGCTCCGAGACCGTCACGAGACCCGCGTAGTCGGCGGGCGAAACGGCGGCCTCTCCGTTGAAGGGACACACGACCGCGCTGTACTTTCCGGGATCGAGGTCGGCGCCGGCCGGAAGAGCGTAATGCATCGGCTCCGGGCTCGTGGCGGTGTCCTGCTGCGCGACGAAGATTCCGTTGTGGTACAGCTTCAGGACGACGTCGTTCGCGGGAATCGCGCCGGCCACGATGTCGATCGTCTTGGTGCCCGCGCCGATCGTGAAGTCGAAAGGCGCTCCGCAGTTGGGCGCGGTGTACTGCCCCTGGAAGCTATAGGCGTTGTTGTCCGCGAGGAGCTCGCCCGGGATCGAGAATCCGAGGGCGAGCGACGCGGACAGGGTGAGAGCGAGACGAGCGAGGCAGCGGTTCGTTATTTTCTTCATTCTTCTCCTCCATCCGTGGCAGTCCCACGCTAGAGGAACGGGCAGAAGGGACACCATGAGGGGAGTCCCTCATTTTTCGGGCGAGTTTTCCCTCGTGCCGGTCGGGCCGGGTCCGCCTACCAGCGGGTGCCGTCGAGGGACAGTACGGTTTCGGCGCCAACGACCTGAGCCGAATGGCGCGTTCCCGCCGGGAGATAGAGGCGATCCCCCGGACCGAGATCGTAGACGTCGCCTCCGACGGTCACGCGCAGAACGCCGTGCACGACGCCGTCGCACTTGTCCTGTCCGTGCTCGTGGGGCGGGAACGCCGTGCCCTCGCGGTAGGTATAGCTCGCGACCTCGTAGCCCTCGCTCTCCATCAAGCCCATCATCCGTTTCTCGGAGACCGGTCCGTCGGAGGGGTCCCAGCGCTCGAGGCAAACTTCCACCATGCTCCAGAGTCTATGCGGCTGTGCGAAAAAAAAAGAGCGGGCCCTCGCGGGCCCGCCGAGCGAAAAGGAGATCGCGGCGTCTCCAACCGACTACCAAACGGTGATGCTTCCGGCGTTGATATTCGCCGCAGGCAAGTTCGTCCCGCCCAGGGTCAGCGTGAGACTCCCTTTCCCGGTCGGAACAACGGTCAAGGTGAATGGCACGCCGGTCTGAGTGGGCGTGCCGTTTCCCATATTCACTCTGCAGGTGCCCGAAAAGGTCGTTGCTCCGCCGGTCCTTCCGGATCCTGCCGTCGGTTTGCCCTCCACGGTGATCGTCTGCGGCTGACCTGAAGCGGAGCCGCGCAGCGTGCTCTCGAAATCGCCGCCGGCGGTGCCGTCGGTCGCCAGAGGCACTCCCATCCCGAACTTCAGGTCCGTGAGGCTGACTCCATTGAACAATGCGGCGCTCTTGAACAGAGCGCTCCCGGCTCCGGTCACCGACGTCGCGCTCTGCGCGAGGACAGCTTGAGCGGAAAGAGCGATCGCCGCCGCCAGGATTGCGGTTCCAAAGAAGTTTCTTCTGCTCATCGTTCTCTCCTTCGCCTGTCAGGTCAGTGGATCTGAACGTTGCCGCGGGCAATCGGTTGCGACGCCCCTTCGACCGGCTCGCCGGAGACCGAAATTCTGAACCGATCGACACCTGCGCCCGGCTCGCCGTTGTCCTCCACCGTCGCGGTGAAGTTACAGGCCGCGCCGTTCTTCGTGCAGGTACCGCTGAAAGTCGCGCTGTTGCCCTGAATGCTCAGCGAGTCGATCGAAACGCTGTGGACGTTCAGTCCCCGAGCGTGGTTGTAGTACTCGAGCTGGCCGGAAGCCGGGCCGGTCACGTCGCGCTTGACGTTGAAGCCAAAGTTGGCCGTGCCGTTGGGATTCGAGACGTTGATCTCGCCACCGCCCGTCACTTTCCCGGCTCCCCCGCCCACCGGCGTGGGTGTCGGAGTCGGCGTCGGGGTCCGCGTCGGCGTAGCCGTTGGCGCCGTTGACGTCGGCGTCCGCGTCGGGGTAGCCGTTGGCACCGTTGACGTCGGCGTCCGCGTCGGCGTAGCCGTTGGTCCCGTTGCCGTCGGCGTCAAAGTCGGCGTCCGCGTCGGGGTCGGCGTCGGACTCGATACCGGCGTCGCCGACGGCCTGGGCGTGTGCTTCGGAGTTGCTGACGGTGTTGGCGTCGGCGTCGGAGTCTGAGTGGGCGTGGTCGGCGTCGGCGTCAGAGTGGGCGTCGGCGGTGTCTGCGTCAGCGTTGGCACGGGCGTCTGTGTCACCGTCGGGAGCGGCGTCTGCGTCGGGACCGGCGTCTGCGTCGGGGTGACCGTCCCCTCGATGACGTACTGAAGGCCGCCGCGCGTCGAGTCGAGCTTGACGTTATTGCCCTGCGCGTTGGTGAAGGTCTGGCCGCGCAGGCCGGCGAGGATGGAGCCGGTCGCGAGCGTGGGATGCCCCGCTGCCGAGAGGATCGTGTTCAGCTTGCTGACGGCGACTTTCAACGTGACCGTCTTGGCGGTCTGATCGATGGTTCCGCTGTCGGCCGCGCCCACGTCGGTGTAGGTGATCGACCCGTCGGAATTTCGGACTGCCGTTCCGTAAACGAAGGTCTGGCCGCTCCCTGCGTCCGTGCTCTCCCGCAAGAAGAACTGGTCTCCCCGGTCCGACAGGCCGAACGTGTAGCCACCCTGTCCCGGCAGCAAGGTCGACAACCCACCGGTCGGGCTGAGCACGGAGTTGGGCGCGTTGGCCGTGAAGTTGATCCTCCAGTTCGAGCTCGGCGGGATCGCGGTCATGTCGGAGACCTTCATCTGCGCGACGAGGATTGGGGCTGCCCCGGCGAACTCCGTCGAGTACGTGATCGAGAGGATGTCCAGCGGATCGTCCACCGGCAGCACGACCAGCCCGCCGAGCTGTGCGTTGCCGCCGTCGCGGACGTCGTCTCTGAAATCCACGACCTGGGGACCACTGGCTGTGACCGGAACCGGCAGCGGCAGGGCGCTTCCCTCGACGGGCGTGGGGATGGGGCTGCCGGCGACCCCCGGCCCGCTGATCTGACGCGCCACGTAGGTGTGGCCCGCGAAATCGTTGTGGTCGTCGCAGAAGGCGATCACCGCGGCCCCGTATGGATCGAAGGAGACCTGGAAGTAGTCGGCGAGATTGCGGTTTGGCGACTGGCCTCCGACGACCAGGCCCGCCTCCGAGATGTTGGCGCCGTGAATGACGTGGTCGCTCACGATTACCTGCTGGAAGGTCGCGTTGGGCGAGGTGACGTTGGTGCCCTGCGCGTAGAAGACCTTCCAGTCGTCCAGGTTGTCGTTGGTCGCGCCGTCGGTTCCGTACCAGACCACGCCGATCGTGCCGGGGACCGGGCCGGTCTCCATCCACGGGAAGACGCTCGTCTTCGTCTCCGGTCCGTCGCTGACGCGGATCGCCGGGCTCCAGGTGTTCCCCTTGTCTTTCGAGAAGCGGATGAAGACGTCTTGGTCGTTGGAGTAACACACGTAGGCCGTGCCGTCCGAGGCCACCTTGACCGTGAAGAAGAGGTGCGCATTGCCTGACCCGGCCACCGGGTGGACCGTGTAGGTCAATGGCTCCAGACCCGGCGCCGGCGGGATTCCGACGGCAACCGAGCCGGTCGAGCCCGCGATGTACACGGTGCCGTCGTTCTGGTCGATGTCGATTCCGCCGACCTGCCCGATCGCGCCGGCAGTCTTCGCCGGGCCGTAAGTCAGGCCGCCGTCGATCGAGCGCTGGATCTGTGTGACAGCCGGCGCGAGAGTCCGGTAGAGCAGATAGACCTGGTCCTTGCCGAAGAACTCCATCCACTGCCGGTCGTCGCCCGGCACGCCCCCCGTCACGTTGCCCGCCGGATTCTTGACGAACGTGACGCCGCGATCGGTCGAGCGCTGAGTCGAGATGTTGGCGAGGACGAGGCTCGAGTAGGCGAGATACGGCGGGCTGTTGGGGATCGACTCGTCGAACCCGACGGCGATGTCCACGTCCCCGCCCCCGTCGCCGCCGACCGTGGCGTCCGAGGAGCCGGTAATGGAATCGGGCTGGCCGCGGTACTGCGGGTTGCGCATGAAGGGGTCGTAGGTCGTACTCCCGGGGCGCAGGTCGAAGTACCAGAGGTCCGTGCCGCCGGGCACGCCGCGGATCGCCGCGACGTAGGTGTTGCCGAATTTATCGGTGCGGATGCTCGGCTCGACGTCCTGCCCGATGTAGGGCGCGCGCACGGTGAAGTTGTCAGAGAACGTCATCCCGCCCTTGACATAGGTCGCCTGGCCCGGCGGCGGCGGGGGCGGGACCGGAGTGCAGGAGGGGTCCTTGGCTCGGACCGTGTAGTTCGCGCTCGAGGTGGAGTCCACACCCGCGAAGAGCGTTCCGCCGACGTTCTGCTGGGTGACTCCGTTGACTCCGGTCAGGACTGAGCCCGCGGACGGATTCCCGACCTTGCTCATCGCGATGACCATTCGGATCGTGCCGTCGGTGGCGTAGGAACCGGACTCGAGGCCGCCGACAGTCGTGACGAGGCTGCCGGACTGTGTGCCGTATTCGAAGTTCACGTTCGAGCTGCCGTCCGAGGTCATCGCGACGTAGTAAGTCGTCGCGCCGAAAGTCCAGCGCACGCGCCAGAGGCCGTTGGCGGGGACGGTGGTCAGGTTGGCCACCTTCAAGATGAAGACGAGCCGCTCCGACCCGATGTACTGGTAGTCCTCTCCCACGGAGACCGAGCGGATGTCGAGCTGCGAGGGGAAGCCCGTATTCTGATCGCCCGCCGGATCCGTCACGACCTGCATCGGCGGCGACACGCAGGAGTTGGGTCCGGGCGTGGGCGTGGGCGGCGGCGGCCCGGAGGTCGGCGTCGGCGTCGGCGTCGGAGTCGCGGCGCACACGGCCCATCTCTGGCCGTAACCGCTGTCCGGCGCCCGGTCGTCCGGCTGGTTGAATACGAGACCGGCTCCGAGCACGCCTTCGCCCGAGATCGTGAGCGCGTAGGGATCCCGCACCGCGGGAGTCTGACTTGGGTCGGTGATCGGAATGGTCGGGTTCCCGATTCCGGAGAGCGGGACTGTCACCGAGATCGTTCCGTTGGGTCCCGGGTTGAAGTTGGATGTCGTGGGGTTGAAAGTCGTGAGCTGGTTGTTTCCCGGGTCGAACTCCCCCCAGTTCGTCGACAAGGTGGCCGCGTCCGCGTCCACTTCGGTGGCGTAGGTCTTCCCGTTGCTGGATGTCCACACGACGAAGTAGGAAGTGAAGGTCGTGCCGTTGATCGGCACTTGCTGCAGGTTCTTGAGCTTCATCGTCGTGACGAGGTTCGAACCGCTCTTCGCGAAGGAGACGCTCAGGATATCCACCTGGTCGAGATTCCCGGCGGCCGTTCCGGACGCAGCCGGGTTCGTCGCGTCCCCCGCGGGGTCCACAACGACGTCGACGCCGTCGCACGAGTCATCGGGCCTCAGAGTCACCGCAGGACCCGAGGCGGTCAACTCTCCGCAGTAGCCGCCCGTGCCGAAGGCGTTCGTCGCCGTGACGCGGTAGTAGTACGTCGTGTTCGGGTCGGTCGTCATGTCGAGATACGAGGTGCTCAAAGCACCGATCGTGACGAGCGGAGCTTCGCCGCCCGAGGAGGTACCTCGAGAAATGTTGTAGGCGGTCAGAGGCGAGCCGCCGTTGTCCGGCTCGAGCCACTGGAGTTGGACGCCGGCCGCGAGCCGCGTCGCGGAGACCAGCTTCGGCGCGCCCGGGACCGCGGGCTCGAGCGGATCGAACGCGGCGAAGAGGCGCCGCCCTCCGGACTGCCGCAGGATCGACGCCTTCGCGCTTCGTGAAGCGCTCGACGGAGACGACGCGTTGCACCCCGGCGCGACGCAGCCGTCCGCGTAGGCGGCGACCGCGCGCCCCTCGCGGTCGACCTGGATGTCGTTGAAGTCGAGCAGGTTCCGGTCTCCGCCCGAACAGAGAAGGCCGTTGGTGCAGATCGCGCCGATCTGCACGGGATCGTTCGGCGTGGCGTCCACCGTCTTCCAGGTGTTGCCGCCGTCGAAGGTGGTCGCGATGTAGAAGTGCCAGATGCCGTGGAAGTTGGCGAGGTCCTGGTAGTCGCCTCCCGTCGGGGTGCCGACGAACCCGAACGCGGCGCGGCTGTCGTCGCCGGCGGTCACGACCGGGAAGACCGAGTTCTGGATGCCGAAGGGGGCGCCGATGTCGTAGGTCGTGCCCCAGGTCAGGCCGCGGTCGTGGGACACGGCGATATTGGGATGTCCGTCGCCGTTGACCCAACCGAGGTAGATGGCGTTGCTCGCCGAGCCGGCGGGCCGGCCGACGTCGTTCAACCCGACGCCGAGCGACGGGTCGCCCACCCCAACGCTGCCCGGGACCGTCCGCTGCGTCCAGGTCAGGCCGTTATCGGTCGAGACCGCGAAGCCGGCGGACGAGTCGCCGACGCTGCATGTCGTGTTGGGCACATAGACAGTCCCGTCGGGCGCGACCTTGACGTGACCGTGGATGCCCCCCAGGCACTGCGACGCCGGAAAGATCGGGACCGCAGTGTTGAACGTCAGACCTCCGTCGTCGCTGCGCGAGCACTGCGCCTGGGCGACTCCGTTCTGCGAGCAGTAATAAACCGCGTTCGGGTAGGTGGGATGCACCGGAGGCGGCACGGCGCTTTCGTTGAAGGGGCCGCCGCCCAGAGTCTGATGGTCGATGCCCTGGCCCAGGCCGCCGCCCTGCATCGGCGTCCAAGTCTGACCGTCGTCGTCGGAGAAGGCCGCGAAGCTGTTGCCCTGCCCGCCGATCAGGTCGAGCTGGAAGACCCGCCCCGTCGTGTGGTCCACGAAACCGATCGGGTCCGACAGGACGGACTGCTGTACGAACGGGCTCGTGACGTCGTCCCAGGTGTCCGTGGCGGGAGAGGAGCAGTCGTCGAAACCGACGCGCAGCTCCTGGATCCCCGAGGTATAGAAGGCCACGCCGCCGGTGTTGACTTTGTCGTGCTTGAAGCTCGCCACGTTGGGTTTCCAGTCCACGCCGACCGAGGGCTCGCCGGCCGAGCTACCCTTGCCCGACGGTGCCGCGTAGTTCTGATAGCGCGGCGAGATGCCGGAAGCCTGGGGAGCGGCCGGCGTTTTGTCCACCAGCTCGATCGTCCCGGTAATGCTGTTTCCCAGCGGGTTGAAGGGAACGACGCGGACCGTGTAGTTGCCCGAGACGGCGGGCATGAGGACGAGGTCCGGGTCCACGTTGGTGCTCGAGGAGAGCGAAGAAGCGATGATCGCTCCGGACGAATTCAGGACGTAGAGGTCGAACTGCGCCTGCACGGTCGGCCACTTGATCTTGATCTTGACGAGCTTCGAGAGGGTTGTCGCGCCGGAGACCGACACGTTCAGGGCAAAATCGTCGCAGGGAGCGGTCGTGCAGTTGAGAGTCGCGAGAGCAGTGGGATTGGCGACGGCGAACGGTCCCGCGGTGTAGATCAGGGGGCCACTCGCGTCCGTCAACATCCCGCCCGGCGGCGTCGCGGCGTCCAGGGCCATCAGGCCGATGATCAGAATCATCGCGGCAGTCAGGGTCAGACCCTTGTGCAGGCGGGAGGTCTTCATCGTCGCTACTCCTGCCGCTTGCGCGGCGTGCCACGCGGACGCGATCTGTTCGTGTGAAGAAAGGAGACTGCCCGGACGGCTTCTCTCACAGGTCGACGATGTGAGAGTGCGATGAGCGGGACAATGAGGGAAACCCCTCAAATTCGAGGGAAGGAAAGCCTCATTTGAGATCGATAGCTGTCAGTGCCTCAGCGCAGCTCGGCGCTCCAGCTTCCGAAAATCGGTCGAAGATACGAGCGACGGCAATCGTCACCTCGGAGCCGGCGACGAGAGCGAGAGAAGAGAGATCACCCGGGCCTTCCGCGCCCCTCCCCGGGCTATCAGACGATATCCGCCTTCGGGAGTCGCGACGTTCCAGATCGCGATGGAATCATTCGCGCGCGCGGCCGACAGATCTCCGAGTCTCGAGAACCGGATCTCTTTTCCCGGACGCACGAATCCGGTGATCCATAAGACGCGGTCCGCGTCGTTCGCCTTCAGCGCAATGGATCGATATTCGGTGCCCTTCAAAGTCCAGGCGAGCGTGCGCCCCTCTCCGCGTTCTCTTTCTTCCGACTCCTCCGGCTCGCTTTCTTGCCGGACGGCGAGTGCCGCGAGCCGAGTGCGCGCGTCCGCGAGAGAAGAGCCGACGCGGATCCCCAGAATCGAGTCCCGCACGCGACGGCGGCTTCCCGCGCTTTCGAGGCCGGGCAACGATGTGGACAGAACCAGCGGGAGAAGACAGAAAAGCCGGACCGGCCCCGCGAGGCGACCGGTCCGGCGGAGGAGGTGTGACGGGATCACCGGTGAATCTGGATATTTCCCTGAGACAGATTCCCCGACCGACTCGAGGCCACTGTCCCCGTGATCACGATCATGAAAGTGTCGTTCGTTCCCGGCTCGCCGTTGTCTTGGACTTTCACGGTGAACTGAACCAGGCCGGCGCCCACGTGTCCCGTCCCCGTGAAGGTGACTTCGTTCGGACCCGTTTGCATGAACGAATCGATCGAGTCGGAAACGAGGTGGATGTTCTGCTCCTTGTCCCAGTAATTCAGGTGACCGCTCGGAAGTGGATCTGCGTTGAACCCGAAGCTGACCACCTTGACCAGGATGCTGCCGCCGCCCGTGACCTTGATGATTGGCCGCGCGTCCGGAGTCGGTGAGGGCGTCGGCGTCCGTGTCGCCGGGACCGGCGTGTTCGTCCGAGTCGGCGTCGAGGTGGGCTGCGTCCCGGTCCGCGTCGGTGTCGCCGTGGGAGGCGTGCCTGTCCGCGTGGGAGTCGGCGTCCGCGTGGGCGACGGGGTCAGAGTCGGCGGTGGAGTCGGCGTCGCCGGGACCCCGCAGCTGATCGTGTACTGCGTGCCGCCGCGGGCGATGTCGCGCTTGGCGTTGGCTCCGGTCGTAAAAGTCTGACCGCGCAGCCCCACGAGGACCGTGCCGGGGCCGATCGGCGGGCCGTGGGTGACGAACGGGTTCAGTTTGCTGGCGGCAACCTTGAGGGTGATCGTGTCGGCGCCGAATGCCCCGAAGTCTGCCGTTCCTCGCGTCGTGTAAGTAAGCGTGCCGTCGGAGTTGCGGACCGCCGTGCCGTAGGTGAAGGTCCCGGCCGGGTTCGTGTCCGTCGAAGCCCGGACGAAGAACTGGTCACCACGGTCGGACAGACCGAACGTGTATTCACCGGTCGGGCTCAACTTGGAGTCCGGCGCGTTGGCCGTGAAGTTCATCCGCCAGTTCGAAGCGGGGGTTCCCGGCGCGAGGGAGACTTTCATCGTGGCGACGATCAAAGGATCGGCCGCCCCCTCGCACGAATATTTGATCGAGAGAATGTCGAGCGGATCGTTCGCCGGAACGACACCGAGCAGCCCGATCTGCACATCCTGAGCAAAGTCCACCACCTGCTCGCCGTTGGGCCCCGGGGGAACGGGAGGTCCGGGAGCAAACCCCGATCCTTCCATTGGCGCCGGGACCATCGTCGTGCCTTCGTTGTTGATGCTCGGCCCGGCAATCTGGCGGGTCACGAATGTGTGGCCGTCGAAGTCGTTGTGGTCGTCGGTGTAGTCGAGAACGGCGGCGCCTGTCGGGTCGAACGAGATCTGGAAGTAGTCCAGCAGATTGCGGTTCGCCGTGCCGAGCGTTCCGCCCAGGGAGATGTTGCTGCCATGGATGAAATGGTCGCTCGCGGCGACCTGGCGGAAGGTCGGCGTGCCGCTGTCGGCGTTGAAGCTCTGCGCGAAGAAGACTTTCCAGTCCGCGCTGTCGTTGTTCACGGCCGAAGTCGTTCCATACCAGGCGATCCCGACCGAGCCCGGCGTGGGACCCGTCTCCATCCAGGGGAGGAGGCTCGTGAGGGTCTCGGGCCCGTCGCTGACGCGGACCCGCTCGCTCCAGCTGACTCCTTTGTTGTTCGAGTGCCTCAGATAGATGTCTTTGCCGTCCGAGTAGACGACGTAAGCGGTCCCGTTGGGAGTTCCGTCGTCGGCGACCTTCACGACGAAGAAAATGTTCGCCACGCTCGCCTCGGGCGCGGCCTGGTGGCAATCATAGGTGACGGGGGCGAGACCGGGAGCCGGGGGCGTTCCGACGCAAACCTGGCCGGTGCTGCCGCTGATGTAAACCGTGCCGGTCGCCTGGTGCACGTCGATATAACCGGCCTGGCCGATCGCCCCTGCCGTCGCCGCCGGGCCGTAGGTGAACCCGCCGTCGTTCGAGCGCTGGACCATCGAGACCGTCGGGGCGACTGTTCGGTAATAGAGATACACAGCATTGCTGCCCAGGAACTCCAGCCACTGACGATCATCCACGGGTACGCCACCCGTCGTATTGCCCGCTGGGTTCAACATGTAGCTCTGAGCGCGGTCCGTGGATTTTCCGGTCGAGATGTTGGCCGCCACGAGACTGGAGTACGCGAGCGTCGCCGGATTGCCCGACGTGTTGAATCCCACCGCGAGATCCACGTCGCCGCCGCCGTCGGCGCCGACAGATGTTTGATCATCCCCGGTGAGCGAGTCCGGCTGACCGCGGTAGATCGGATGGCGCATGTAGGGGTCATATGTCGGGCTGCCGGGTTGCAGGTCGAAATACCAGAGGTCGATTCCGGCGGGAACGCCGCGGATACCGGCGACATAGTGATTCCCGAACTTGTCCGTCCGGCTGCTCGGCTCGCCGTCGCGCGCCGCGACCGGCGCTCTCACCATGAAGTTCGGGCTGAAGGAGATCCCTCCTTTGAGATAGTCCGCGTTGCGCCCGGTCGGCTTGTTTTCGACGGTGGCCGTTCCGCGGTACTCGTCGGCGAGCGGCGTGACGGAGAAGTAGACGACGTGGACGGT
>JBBQKV010000026.1:0-25551 GCA_038327245.1 Acidobacteriota bacterium | reverse complement strand
CGGTCCCAGTAGATGGCGAGGTTGGTTCGGATCCGGACGCGCGGATCGCTCCGCACGAGGACCGCGGAAAGGTCGACCGGCATCGTCTTCGTCTTTCCCGCCGGAAAGCCCATGGCGGGGAGGGCGACCTTCCACCCCCCGCGGCCGTCCGGAACCTCCAGAACGGGTCCGGAGAGGCGGAGCTTCGAGTCCATGGCTCCCCGCTGCGAGAGCGAGACCTGGATGGACGTGTCGCTGTAGAAGATCCAGCCGGTCAGGTAGAGCATCACGTGCCGGGCGGTTCGCGCCTTCGGCAACTGCAGGACGAGGTCGTGCGGGGCCACGATCCCCTGATAGCGCGTGGGTTCGAAGCCGCCCACGGAGATTCCGTCCTCGCTCGAGATCTCGCCCGTCCGGTCGCGGCCCGCGCCGTCGACCGCCGTCGGCACTTCGGGGCGCGCGATCGTGAAGAGCCGCTCCTTCGGAAACGGCGGCGGGACCATCGGTTCGTTCGGGACGAGCCGGACGCCGCGCGGGTGATCCACCGCGACGAGCTCCGCGAGATCGACGTATGCCGCCTCCCAGAGCTCCTCGGTCAGGTCGAGCAGAAGGCGGCCGCGGGACGGCGCGAGACTGCTCCCCGGGACGAGCAACCACTCGCGCGTATCCGCCGGCGCCTGGTGGACCCCGTCGTAGAGGAGACCGAGCGGACTGTTGCCCAGCACGTCCGTGACGAAGCGCCAGCTCTTTCCGTCGAACGCGTAGAGAAAGGGGCACGATCCCTTGAGCTGCTGGACTTCGCGGACCGTGGCGCGCGTCCGCGGCGCGAGGTCGTTCTGCGGGATCCCGTTGGTCCATACGACGCGCAGCACCTCCGCCTTCCGGCGCGGACCCAGGCCCAGGTGCGTCACGGGGCGGGACACGACCCGGTATACGTAGAGGTTCTGCGCCTTGACCTCGACCTCGGAGCCGTAGCCGGCGCGGTTGACCTTCGCGGATCCGGTCGGGAGACCCTCGAGCGTGACGTCCATCCAGCCGTTGGCGTTGCCACCCCGGTTTTCGAGGAGCGCCGCGCCGCCGTCCGCCGTCACGAGCGCGAGATCGAGGTCGCCGTCGCCGTCGAAGTCCACGGCCTCGGCATCCTGCGCCGCGGGAATCGCACCCACGGCCCAGCGGGAGAACCCGCCGGAGCCGTCCCCGCGCAGCACCGTCGAGGCCTCCTTCGGAGACGCCAGGAAGAGATCGAGGAATCCGTCGTTGTCGAAGTCGGCGGCGAGCGCAGAGCCCGACGCCGGGAGCGGCGTCGGGGCGGCGAAAGTCCCGTTGCCCCGGTTGCGCGAGAAGAACGCGGCGTCCGGGCCGGAGAGGACGAGGTCGAGCCGTCCGTCCGCGTCGAAGTCGCCCGCCGTCACTCCGCGCAGGTCGCCCCCGCCCGGGAGGCCCGCCGGCTTCACCGCAAACCGGCCGCCCCGCAGGTTGTCGAGCAGGAGGAGGCCGCCGGTCGCCCGGGCGAGGACGAGATCAGTGTCTCCGTCCCGGTCGAAATCCCCGGCGACTGTCCGCCGCGAGGCGACCTGCGGGGGCAGGCCCGAGGACCGGGTGGCGTCGGTCCACGTCCCGTCCAGGTTGTTCCGCATCAGCCGATCGCCGGAGGCGCTCGAGAAGTACAGGTCGAGGTCGCCGTCGTTGTCGAAGTCGATCGCCGTGACCGAGTCCGCGTCGGGCGCCCCGGTCTTGCGGAACCCGGAGCCCTCCGAGATCCAGAGAGCGCCCGGCGCCGCCAGGTCGAATCGCCCGGAGTTCGAGACGTCGGCCACCTCGACGGAAGCGGCGGCGCCGGCAAGCGGCGGCCGCGCTTCGTATGCGGCCGGCCCCCGCGACGCAACGACGAGGCCCGCGCGACCGGCGAAGACGAGGTCGCGGCCGTCGCGGCCGGAGGCGCGTACGGCGGTCAGGCCCGCCAGGTTCGCCAGGCCGCCGCGCGCGGCTTCGCCGAACGACACGGGCACCGGCGTGCCGGCCCGCGCCCGGACTTTCGCGGCGAGCACGGGCGACCAGTCCTCGAGAGGGAGCCCGATCACGCCCGCTTCGACGTCGTGGCGCGCCTGCTGGTAGCGCGGCGAGACCTTGAGAAGGTTCTCGACGATCCGGTACTTGAGTCCCGCGGTCCGCGCGTCGCCGGCCGCGAGCGCCCGCCGCGCCTCCTCCAGATATCCGTCGAGCTTCGGGTCCCTTCCTTCCAGAGCGCTTCGAAGCCGATCATGGACCTCCAGCGCCTTCGGCGTATCGCCCGCCGCCCGGGCGAGCTCCGAGAGACGGGCGAGCAGAAAGACGTTGGTCGGTGCCCTCTCGAGCGCGGCCTCGACGGCCCTCGCGGCCCGGGGCGCGCCGCCCGGGATCTTTTCCGACAGAAGCCGGGCGGCGGCCCACCGCGATTGCAGGTCCGAGGGGTCCGCAGCCACCGCCTTCTCGTAGACCTCGACGGCGCCGGCCGCATCGCCGGCGAGCTCGCGGCGCGCGCCTTCGATCGCGAGGACCCCCGCGTCGTTGCCCGATCGTTTCAATGCCTCGGCGAGAAAACCCTTCGCCCGCTCGAGGTCCTTCGCCCGCATCTCGGCGACCGCCCCGTCGGCCCAGCCGAGCGCCTCCGCGGGGGCGAGACGGCGAACGAGCTCGAACCGGCGGCGCGCCTCGTCGAGCTGGCCCTCCTCCAGCGCCGCCAGGCCCACGTTTTTCGCGGACTCGAGGCGGGCAAGATCGGACTCTCCGGGAAGGGCTGCGAAAAAAACGGAGAGCACGAGGGCGAGGACGGAGGGCATCCGGCGCGGATGATAGCCAAAGCCCTGCTAGTCCGCCTTCTCCACCCATTTCCGGAACACGCCGGCGGTCCGCTCGTCCAAGAGACAGAACACGATCCTCTCGACGACCCTCGTGGTTTCCGCGAAATGGCGCGCGGACGAGACCGAGATCTCCGCCGCCCGCTCCAGGGGGAAGCCGAAGATCCCGGCCGAGATCGCGGGCACCGCGACCGAGCGCGCGCCGATCTCCTCCGCACGCACCAGTGCCGCGCGCACGGCGGATGCGAGCGCCGCATCCTCCCCCGCGGCTCCGCCGCGCCAGACCGGTCCGACCGCATGGATGACCCAGCGGGCCGCGAGCTCACCGGCTCCCGTCACCACCGCCTGGCCCACCGCGCAGTGCCCGATGCGGTCGCACTCCTCCTGGATCGAGAGACCTCCCCGCCGCCGGATGGCTCCCGCCACGCCCGCCCCCAGCTGGAGGCTCTCGTTCGCGGCGTTGACGATTGCGTCCACTGGCGCGAGCGTGATGTCGAGCTTCGCGACCTCGATCCGGGCAGACAGGGAGCCGCCGGCGGAGCGCCTAAGCGCCGAGAGTCTTCGACACCGCCTCAGCCACGCGCAGGAAGGCCTCCGTCACGGGAGACCGGGGTTCGGCCGCGGCGATGGGAATGCCGTTGTCTCCACCCAGGGCGACCTTCGGATCGATCGGGATCGCGCCCAGGAACGGCACGTTCAACTGCTTCGCGGTGCGCTCGCCCCCGCCGTGCTTGAAGATCTCGTCGCGGTTGCCGCACTTCGGGCAGATGTAGAACGACATGTTCTCCACGATCCCGAGGACCGGCACGTTGACCTTCTGGAACATGGCGAGGCCCTTGCGCGCGTCGATCAGGGAGACGTCCTGCGGGGTCGTGACGATCACCGCTCCGGACAGGTGGATCTTCTGCGTCAACGTCAGCTGCGCGTCGCCGGTGCCCGGAGGCAGGTCCACGACGAGAAAGTCGAGCTTGCCCCACTCGACGTCCCCCAGGAACTGCTCGACCGCTTTCATCACCATCGGGCCGCGCCAGATGACGGGCTGATCCACGTCCATCAGGAAACCCAGGGACATCACGCGCACTCCGAACTTTTCGATCGGGACGATGCGGTTCGCCTCGTTGATGAAGGGCTTCTCGTCGATGCCCATCATCATCTGTTGCGACGGGCCGTAGATGTCGGAGTCCATGAGACCGACGCGGTGCCCCAGGCGCGACAGCGCGAGCGCCAGGTTCGCGGCGACGGTCGACTTGCCGACTCCGCCCTTGCCGGATGCGACCGCGACCTTGAACCGCACCTCCGGCAGAAGCGCGGTGTCCGCCGGAGGAACGCCGACCGCCCCGCGGGGCGGCAGCGGGGCGGGTTCCCGGACGTCCAGGCGGATCGTGACCGCGTGAACGCCGGGAATCGCGCGGAGGCGCTCGGTTGCGTCGCGCTGGATCTCCTCCGCCGCGCGCGGCGACGAGGTCTGCACCTCCAGACGGAACGAGACGTTGCCTCCCCCGACCGCGAGGTCCTTGACGAAGCCGAAGGAGACGATGTCCCGGGACAGGCCCGGAAACCGGATGGTCTTCAAGACCTCGAGGACTTTCTCCTCGGTCAGCTCGGTCGCGGCGGACATGGATACAAAGCTATCAGCTATCGGCTATCCGCCGATCAGCGCGGCGCGCGCTTCCTCCCGCAACGTGTCGATCGCGGCTCGTGCTTCCGCCGTGACGGCGTCGCGCTCGCGCAGGGTCCGGCCGGCGACGTCCATCGCATTTCCAACCGACACCACGACGGGGCCGGGACGGATTTCCCAGGTGCCCCGCGGGAGGATGCGAAAGGTTCCGGCGATCCCGACCGGCAGGAGCGGGAGACCCGACTTGATCGCGAGGTGCGCGGCGCCGCGCTTGAACGGGAGGAGGCTGCCGTCGCGGGTGCGCGTCTCCTCCGGAAAGATGACGAGGGAACGCCCGCCCTCGAGGCGCTCGAGCGCCGCCCCGACCGTCGCCGCGCCGCGGGCGCGGTCCCCCCGATCCACCGGGACGAACCCCGCGGCCGCGATCGACCAGCCGAGGACCGGCACCCGGAAGACGCTGCGCTTCGCCAGGAACCGCACCTGGATCGGCAGCGAGGCGAGGAGGACGAGGATGTCGCAGAAGCTCTCGTGGTTGGCGACCACGACGACGCTCTTTCCGCGCTCGGCTCTTTCGCGCTGCAGGACGCGGACCGAAATCCCGGCGACGGCGAGGACCGACCGCGCCCACCCGCGCGCGAAGCGGAGAAACCAGTCGCCCCTTGGCGGCACGAGGGCGGCGAAGATCGCGGGGACCCCGAAGAGCACCGTCAAGAGGAAGACCATCGCCCACACGATCCCGGAGGCAACGGCCCGCATCGACCGGATTCTAGCCGCGGAGCCGGAAGTCGTTGTCGGACGCAACTTCCCCAGCTACCATGTTTTACAGCGGCGCCGGCCGCAGCGTAGAATCGCCGCGATTCATGCCCCCGACAACCCAGCAGACGGCGACCACGATCTTCTACCGGAACATCCGGTGGCTGAAGTTCGTCGACCGTCTGGGCAAGAAGGGGGCCGGGATCCTCGAATACCTGGGGGGCCTCGGAACCATGGCGGCCCAGACCGCGCGGGCGGCCGTCACTCGCCCGATTTACGGCTCCGAGATCCTCGCGCAGATGGACGAGCTCGGCGTCAAGTCGCTCTCGATCACCGGGATCACCGCTTTTTCTGTGGGCATGGTGCTCGCCCTCCAGACCGCCTACTCCCTGGCGGCCTTCGGCGGGAAGATGTTCACGGGTCGCGTCGTGGCGATGTCGCTCGTTCGGGAGCTCGGCCCCGTCCTGACCGCCCTCATGGTGGGCGGTCGCGTGGGATCTGGCATCACGGCCGAGATCGGGTCGATGAAGGTCACCGAACAGGTGGACGCCCTCCGCTCGATGGCAATTTCGCCGATCCGGCGGCTGGTGCTCCCGCGAGTCCTCGCGGTTTTCATCATGCTGCCGATCCTGACGGCGATCGCGGACGTCCTCGGCATCCTCGGAGGACTCCTGATCGCTGTGGTCGACCTGCAGCTGACGACGCAGGACTATCTGAACAGTATCTGGCAATCCATGGGGATCCAGGACATCACGAGCGGCCTCGCCAAGACCTTCTTCTTCGGCCTCGAGGTCGCCCTCATCGGGTGTTACAACGGGCTCCAGGTCGAGGGGGGCGCGACGTCCGTCGGCGTGGCGACGACCCGCACGGTGGTCTTCGCGTCGATCTCGATCCTCATCTCCGACTTCTTCCTGACCAAGCTGTTCCTCGCCCTGTGAGCGCCGAGCGCGAACCCGCCCGCGATTCGACCCCGCAGCCCGCCCTGCAGGGAGAGACGATCGTCGAGTTCGACAACGTCTGGAAGACCTACACGCGCCGCGACGTGCTGGCGGGCGTGTCCCTGAAGA
This sequence comes from Acidobacteriota bacterium, assembly GCA_038327245.1. Lineage (GTDB taxonomy): Bacteria > Acidobacteriota > Thermoanaerobaculia > UBA5066 > Gp7-AA6 > Gp7-AA6. Next base: position 19,297 of record JBBQKV010000026.1, on the reverse strand, counting down.
TCCGCCGGGGTGAGATTCTCTGCGTGCTCGGCCCGTCGGGCACCGGGAAGAGCGTCACGATCCGGCACATCAACGGACTGGAGAAGCCGGACAAGGGCGACATCAAAGTCTTCGGAGAGTCGATCGTCCACCTGACCGAGGAGGAGCTCTCTCCGATGAGGCGACGGGTCGCGATGCTCTTCCAGGGCGGCGCGCTCTTCGACTCCATGAACGTCGAGGAGAACGTGGCTTTCCCGCTGAAGGAGCACACCGACAAATCGCCCGCACAGATCTCGGAGATCGTCGCCGAGAAGCTGCTCGTCGTGGGCCTTCCGGGGACCCAGCGGAAGATGCCGTCCGAGCTTTCCGGCGGGATGCGCAAGCGCGTCGCGCTGGCGCGATCGATCGCCCTCGAGCCCGAGATCATCATGTATGACGAGCCCACGACCGGCCTCGATCCGGTCACGTCGGAAAAGATCGCCCAGCTGATCGCCGACCTGAACGCGCGTCTGAAGATCACGTCGATCGCGGTGACCCACGACATCGTGGCGGCGCGGACGATCGCCGACCGCATCGCCTTCCTCCATCAGGGACGGTTCCAGTTCGTGGGCACCTTCGACGAGGCCGCGCGGGGAGGACACCCGGTTCTCCAGGAGTACTTCCGTGCCATGGGGTTCCCGTGCGGGACCGGCCTTTTTGCCGCGCCCGCTTCCGGAGGAAGCTGATGCCGCTCGAGTCTGCGGTCGGCCGCCGCTTTCGCGTTGGCCTCGTCGTTCTCGTCGCCCTGGTGTTCCTCATGTTCGGTGTCCTCATGGTCGGCAAGCGCGCGCACCTCTTCACTTCGAAGCTGCCTTATCAGACGCAGTTCGACTCGGCCGCCGGGCTCGTTTCGGGCAACCCCGTCCGACTGAACGGCGTGACCGTCGGGAACGTCCTCGAGGTCAATCTCTCGCCCGACCCCGCGGACCAGACCGTCCGGGTCGTCTACGAGGTGGATCGCAAGATCGCCCCCCGCCTGCGGACCGACACGACCGCCGCGATCAAGACGATCGGGCTGCTCGGCGACAAGTACGTCGAGCTCGTCGGCGGCACCGCCGGAAAGCCCGTGGTGGAACCGGGCGGCGACATAAAGGCAGCGGCCGGGGCGGGGCTCGAGAAGCTGCTCGAAGGAAGCGGCGACCTGCTGACGGACCTCGGCGCGATTGCGCGCTCGCTGAAGACCATCCTCGGTAACACGGAACAGGGCAAGGGATTCATCGGCGAGCTCTTCGCTCCCGGCGGCGAGGCCGGCGGACGCCTCGCCAACAACCTGACCGGCACGTTGACGAGTCTGAACTCGGTTCTGTCGAAGGTCGACCGGGGGGAAGGTCTCGCCGGCAAGCTCCTCGCGGATAAGCGGTACGGCGACGAGGTGGGCCGGTCGCTCCAGGCGGCGGTCACGTCGCTGCGCAACGTCTTCGCGAAGATCGAGGACGGAATGAACAAGGGGACCGGAGCGATTCCGGCCCTCCTCTCGGACCCCGCGGGCAAGAAGAAGATCTACGACCTCGTCGATCGCCTGTCGGCGACGGCCGGGAACCTGGCCGCCGTGACCGAGAACTTGAAGACGGGCAAGGGCGCGCTGCCGACGCTCCTCAGCGACGAGAAATTCGGGCGCGAGTTTACCGGAAACCTCCGCGACCTCTCGAAGCGGCTGGACTCGATTGCGCGCAAGCTCGACGGCGGACAGGGCACCGTCGGAAAGCTGATCAACGACCCCGCGATCTTCGACGCGGCGCACCACCTGGTCGTCGGAATCGACGAGTCGGCGCTCCTTCGCTGGCTCGTGCGGAACCGCCAGCGATCCGGCATCCGGAAGCGCTACGTCAACGAGTCCGGAAAGTCGCCGAACGACGTCCCTCCCGAGCGCGAGGACCTGGAGGCGCCCCCCGACGTCGCGGTCCCCGAGGGAAAGACGATTCCGCCGACGCCGACGGTCACCCCGGTCCCGAGGCCTTGAACCTTCTCGTCACGGGGGGAGCCGGATTCATCGGCTCCCACCTCTGCCGGCGCCGCCTCGCCCGCGGCGACCGGGTCGTTGTTCTGGACGATTTCAACGACTTCTACGATCCCGCGTTGAAGCGTGCGAACCTGGCTCCATTCCTCCGACACGCCTCCTTCCGGCTGGTCGAGGGCGACATCCGAGACCGGGCGCTCGTCCACCGGACGTTCGCCGAGGAACGTTTCGACTCCGTCGTTCACCTCGCGGCCCGCGCCGGCGTCCGGCCGTCCCTGGCGCAGCCGGTGCTGTACGAGGAGGTCAACTGCGTCGGCACGCTTCACCTTCTCGAAGCCGCCGTGGCCCACGGCCGGCCGCCGTTTCTCTTCGCGTCCTCTTCGTCGGTCTACGGGATCAACTCGAAACTCCCCTTTTCCGAGGACGACCCGATCGACCGGCCGATCTCGCCGTACGCCACCACGAAGCGCGCCGGGGAGCTCCACGTGTACACGGCGCACCACCTCCACGGCCTCGATGCCTGGTGCCTGCGATTCTTCACGGTCTACGGCCCGGGACAGCGCCCGGAGATGGCCATCTCCCGCTTCATCCGCTCCGTCGAGGAGGGCGTCCCCATCCCGTTCTACGGCGACGGGAGCTCGCGCCGCGATTACACCTACATCGACGACATCACCGACGGCGTCGAGGCCGCGCTCTGCGCCGCTCCCCCGGGCTTCGAAATCGTCAACCTCGGCGGGGCGACCCCCGTGACGCTGACCGAGCTCGTCGCGGAAATCGAGAAGGCCACGGGCCGCCGGGCGACTCTCGACCGGCAGCCTTCGCAACCCGGGGACGTCCCGGTCACGTATGCCTCGATCGAGAAGGCCGAGCGCGTTCTGGGGTTCCGCGCGCGAGTCCCTCTCGCCGAGGGGCTCCGCCGGTCGGTCGAGTGGTACCGCCGGACGAAGAGCGCGGGGACAGGTCCTGCGGACCTGCACCCGTCGCAGCCGGCCGCATGAACATCTGCGTCGTCGGCACGGGCTACGTCGGCCTGGTGACCGGAGCGTGCCTCGCGGACTTCGGAATGGCCGTCGTCTGCGTGGACAAGGACGAAGCCAAGATCGAGGCGCTTCAGGCCGGCCGGATTCCCATCTACGAGCCGGGACTGCTCGAGATCGTCGCAAAGAACGAGCGGGCCGGACGGCTGCGTTTCACGACGGACCTGAAGTCCGGGATCGAAAGCGCGCTCGCGATCTTCATCGCCGTCGGCACGCCGCCGAACCCGGACGGGTCGCCGGACCTGACGTTCGTCCGGCAGGTCGCGGAGGCGATCGCCCGCCACATGAACGGCTACAAGGTCGTCGTCACCAAGTCGACGGTGCCCACCGGCACCGGCCGGATGATCGAACAGATCCTTCGTTCGAAAGACGGGGAGAGCGAGTTCTCGGTCGTTTCCAACCCCGAGTTCCTGCGGGAGGGATCGGCGATCGCCGACTTCCTCCGGCCGGACCGGATCGTGATCGGCGCCTCGGACGCGCGGGCGGTCGAGGTGATGAAGGAGATCTACGGGCCGCTCTTCCTGGCGGAGACGCCATTCGTCATCACGGACGTGGCCTCGGCGGAGCTCATCAAGTACGCCTCGAACGGGTTTCTCGCCGTCAAGATCTCATTCATCAACGAGATCGCGCGGCTCTGCGAGATCATGGACGCCGACGTCCACGACGTCGCGCGGGGGATGGGGCTCGACCGGCGGATCGGATCCCGGTTTCTCCTGCCGGGCCCGGGCTTCGGGGGCTCCTGTTTTCCGAAGGACACCGCGGCGGCAATCGACCTGGCGCGCCAGAACGGGTACCGATTCCGGATCATCGAGGCGGCCGTGGACGTCAACGTCGAGACCAAGGCGCGGATGATCCAGAAGATCGAGGCGGCGGCGGGGCCCCTCTCCGGGCGGACGGCCGCCGTGCTCGGCCTCTCCTTCAAGCCCGAGACCGACGACATCCGGGAATCGCCGGCGCTGTCGGTCATTTCGGACCTCGTGGCGGCCGGGGCCTCCGTGCGCGCCTTCGACCCCGCCGCGATGGCTAACGCGAAGTCCGTCTTTCCCGACCTCTATTACGCGAAGGACGCCTACGACTGCGCGCAGGATGCGGACGTGCTCGTCCTCGTGACCGAGTGGAACGAGTTCCGGGCCCTCGACTTCGGGAGGCTCGCCCGCATCATGAAAGCAAAGACGGTGGTCGACCTGAGAAACATCTACGATCCCGGCGAGCTCAAGGCGGCGGGTTGGCGCTACGCGGGGGTCGGCCGGTCGTGAGGATCCTCGTCACGGGGGGCGCCGGTTTCCTGGGGAGCCATCTCTGCGACCGGCTCCTCGCCGAAGGCCACGAAGTGATCGCGGTGGACAACTTCGTGACCGGCAACGTTCGCAACATCGTCCACCTGGAGTCCGATCGCCGGTTTCACTTCATCGAGCACAACGTCACGAAGTTCGTGTCGATCGAGGGCGACCTCGACGCGGTCCTCCACTTCGCCTCCCCCGCCTCTCCGATCGACTACCTGGAGCTCCCCATCCAGACGCTCAAGGTGGGGTCGCTCGGAACCCACAACGCGCTCGGCCTGGCCCTCGCGAAGGGGGCGCGCTTCCTCCTCGCTTCGACCTCCGAGGTCTACGGCGATCCGCTCGTGCACCCCCAGCCCGAGACGTACTGGGGAAACGTCAACCCGATCGGACCGCGCGGTGTGTACGACGAGGCGAAGCGTTTCGCGGAGGCCATCACCATGGCTTACCAGCGCGCGCGCGGCGTGTCGACGCGCATCGTGCGGATCTTCAACACCTACGGGGAGCGCATGCGCCCGAGGGACGGAAGGGTCGTTCCGGCGCTCATCGGCCAGGCGCTGGCCGGGGAGCCGATGACCGTCTTCGGGGACGGCTCCCAGACCCGGTCCTTCTGCTACGTCTCGGACCTGATCGACGGGATCTACCGGCTGCTGCTCTCGGAGGAAACCGAGCCCGTGAACATCGGCAATCCAGTGGAGCTCACCGTGCTCGAATTCGCCCGCCGGATCCGCGACCTGACGGGGACGTCGAGCGAGATCGTGTTTCGCCCGCTGCCCATGGACGATCCGAAGGTGCGTCAGCCCGACATCACGAAGGCCCGGGCCCGGCTCGGCTGGGAGCCGAAGGTCTCGCTCGCGGAGGGTCTTCCCCGGACGATCGAATACTTCCGCACGCTCCGGTCCGCGAACCCGGCCTAGGGAGAGTCGATCCCGTCGTCGCCGATCGCCTCGACCGGGCAGGAGTCCATCGCCTCCTGGCACTGCGCCTCCTCCTCGGCGTTTCCCGGCTGGCGGAAGACGAACGAGTATCCCTTCCCCTCGTCCCGCAGGAAGTTGGCGGGCGCCGTGACCCGGCAGACGTCGCAGTCAATGCACTGGGCGTCCACGTAATAGCGTCCGGCGACGTTTTGGGAAACCTTGTCCTTCGGATCCGCCACGTTTTCAACTTAGCACGCGGCGGAACGCCGGCTGAGGATTGCGTGAAGCGGGCCGATGCTCTTCCCCGCGGACGCTACACTGCGGCCGTGTTCCGAGGCACGCTGACCGCGGTTCTCGCGGCGACCACATTTCTCTCACTCGCCTGCGGCGAGAGCCGTCTTCCGGAGGGCGACGCGCACGGCGGAGACCTCGCTGCGGGACGCCGCATCTTCGAAAGGAAGTGCGCCCGCTGCCACGGAGGCAACGGCGACGGAAAGACCGCCGTCGCGGGGAAGTTTCCCTACGCGAACCTGATCGACGGGGTCTGGCGGGCGGACGGGTCCGCCGAGTCGATCGAGAAGCAGATCCGGCGGGGGCGCGACCCGATGCCCGCGTTCCAGGGGAAGCTGACCGACGAGCAGATCCGCCAGACCGTCACCTACGTTCTCGAGCTCACCGGCGGTTCCCGGGACGCCGGCCGATGACGAGGCGCCGGATTCCGCTCTTTCCGCTGCCGGGAGTGGTGCTGCTCCCGGGCGCGCTCCTGCCGCTCCACATCTTCGAGCCCCGTTATCGCGCGATGGTCGCAGAGGCGCTCGCCGGTGAGGGGACGATCGGCATGGCGATGATCCGGGAAGGCTCGGAGCTGGCCGGTCCGACGCCCGAGATCCATCCGATGGGCGGCGCCGGCCGGATCGTCGAGTCCGAAGAGCTGCCCGACGGCCGTTACAACATCGTGCTGGAGGGGCAGTTCCGCTACCGGGTTCTCGCGGAATCCCCGCCCGCGCCGTATCGCGTCGCCGACGTCGAAGAGCTTCCCCCGATTCCGTTTCCGAGCGCGGAGCAGGCGCTCACGGCCGCGGCGCGGCTCCGACTGCTCTTCGCCAAGGTTGCCAGGGAGATGGCGATGTCGCCGTTGCCCGTCGGGGATCTCGACGCCGAGCGGCTCGCGTCCGAGATCGCGCTGCGCCTCCGCCTCGATCCGGCGGAGCTCCAGGCGTTTTTGGAAACGGACTCGATCCCGTCCCGGTTCGAGACGCTCTTTGACCGGATTCGCGAGTGGCGCGGGCGCATCGAGTTTCTCGCGCCGTTCCGGATGTCCGAGGTCGATCCCTCGACGAATTGACCGCGAAGCCGGCTACCCGGGGCGCGACGCGTTCAGCGCCCGCTCGTGCGCCCAGCTCCGGATGGATTTGATCTGCTCTTCCATCGTCACGGACAGGGGCACGGTCGCCGAGATCATCCGGTAGAGGTCGTCCTCGCCGACATCGCGCTTTTCGGCGTACGCGTCGATGACCGCCGCGATCACCGCCTGCTCGATCTCGGCTCCGTTCCAGCCGTTCGTCGCCTTGGCCAGGAAGACGAGGTCGAGGCGCGAGACGTCGCAGTTGTTCTTGGTCAGGTGGATCCGGAAGATCTGCTTGCGCTCCTCCTCGGTCGGCAGGTCAACGAAAAAGACCTGGTCGAAGCGGCCCTTCCGGATGATCTCGGCGGGGAGCAGCTGGATCCGGTTCGCGGTCGCCGCCACGAAGACGAGGGCGCTCTTCTCCTGCATCCACGTCAAGAAGCCCGAGAAGATCCGCGACATCGAGGCATCCTGCCCGTCGCGATATCCCCCCACTCCCATCTCGATCTCGTCGATCCACAGGACGGCCGGGGAGACAGCTTCCACCGAGCGGAGCGCCTTCAGGAAAGTCGCCTCGGGGTTGTCGGTCCCGAAGATCGCGTTCATGTCGAGCCGGAACAGGGGCAGATTCCATTCCGTCGAGATGGTCTTGACGCAGAGGCTCTTGCCGCATCCCGATATCCCCATGAGGAGGATTCCCCGCGGGATCGGAATGCCCGCGTCGAGCGCCTCGCGGGAGAAGAGCTTCTGCCGCTTCGCGAGCCAGCCCTTCAGAACGTCGTAGCCGCCGACGTCGTCGAGCGAGACCCGGGGAGGGACGAACTCGAGGACCCCCTCCTTGCGCGACATCTGCTCTTTTTCGGCCAGGATTTCGCGGAACGCCTCCTCGTCGAAGGCGACGCGGGTCGCGAAGGTCTTGGAGAGGAGGTGCCCGATCTCGTCGGCCGTCAGGCCCCGGAGCGCGAGCGAGAGGCGCTTCGAGTCGGACTCGCCGAGGCCGTCGGTGCCCAGACGCCGCTTCAAGCCGGTGTCGAGCATCCGCCCGATCTCCCCCTCGTCCGGCAACTCGTACTCGACGACGTAGACCTCCTTCTTCGCGTCCTCGGGGATTACGAGCCGTGGCGACAAGAGAAAGACGTGCCTTCCCTTGTCCTTCAAACCCCGATAGAGGTCGCGCAGCCGCCGGACGATCTCGGGGCGCCCGTCGGCGGCGCCCCCGAAGTCCTTCAGGAGGTAGAAGGCCTTTCCCTCGCCGGCGAGGATTGCCTCCAGAGTCGCGAGCAGATCCTGCGTATTGGCGACGGCGTGGCCGTCCACGGAAAGGCCGTCGGAGACCGACCACACGCCGTAGGAGGCGGGGGCTCCGTAGAAGGTTTTCGCGAGGTGTTGCACGAGACGCTCCACCCGGCTCTCCTCCCACGACTGGACGTAGATGAGCGGGTGGCCGCCGACGAGCGCCCGGCGGATGCGCTCGATCGCCTTCGGCGGTGCGGCTACGACAGGCTTCATCTCTGCGATCTTAACGCCGGAGGGCGCGTTTGCTCCGGCGGTTACAATCGCCCGACATGGCAAATCCCGAGCACCTGAAGCTCGTCCTCGCCCCGGAGTGGAACGAGTGGCGCAGCCGCAATTCCGGTGTGACGCCCGACCTGACCGGCGTGGACCTCTCCGGAAAGGACGTATCGGGAAAGGACCTGCGCCGCGCGGACCTCTCGAACGCCAACCTGGCGGGCGCGACGCTCGCCGGGACGGATTTCTCTCGCGCGGTGCTGACCATGTCGCGGTTCCAGGGGGCGTCGGCGCCCGGCGCGATTTTCGAGCACTGCGACCTCGACTTCCTGGACCTGACCGGCAGTTTCTTCGCGGGCGCGCGCATGCGCGCGGCCTCCCTCCAGAGCTGCAACCTCCTGCAGGCGAACTTCGCCGGCGCCGACCTGACCCTGACGAAACTGGAGGGGTCCGACCTGAACGGGGCGAACTTCGCCGGGGCAACTCTCTGTGACGTGAACTTCCGCGGCGTGAAACTGTTCGGGGCGCACTTCGACGGAGCGGATCTCTCGCGCTGCTTCTTCGAAGGGGTCGCGGCGCCGCGGGGCGCCTTTGCCAACGCGAACTTCACGCGGGCAAACCTGAAGTCCGCCGACCTGACCGGGGCCGACCTCCGCCGCGCGAAGTTCGTGGGCGCGATCCTCCGCCAGGCCTCGCTGAACGGCGCCAACTGCGAGCGCGCCGACTTCGCGGAAGCCGACATGGAGCTCACCTCCGCGATCGAGACGAACTTCAGCGGAGCCCAGTTCGACCGCGCGAAGCTGCGCAAGGCGGATCTCCGCGGGGCACAGTTTCTCGACGCGGGCGGAGAGGACGTCAGCTTTGCCGACGCGAAGCTGATCGGGGTCGACCTGCGGACGGCGCGCTTCGAGCGGGCTAATTTCCGGTCGGCGGACCTCTCCAAGGCGGTCCTGCGGCGCGTCAACCTGAAGCCCTTCTCCTTTCCCGGCGCGAAATTCGCCAACGCCGACGCCTCGGAGGCGCAGGCCGAGGGGGTGGATTTCTCCCGCGCCGACCTCTCGTTCGGCAACTTCCGGCAGGCGAACCTGAAGCGCGCGAACCTCTCGCACGTCATGGCCTTCGAAGCCGACCTCTCCGGGACTCTGCTGATCGGGGCCAACTTCGAGGGTGCGAACCTGGAGGACGCGGACCTGCGCTTCGCCAGGGCCATCGGCGCGGACTTCACCCAGGCGCGGCTCTCCGGCGCGGACTTCGCCAACTCCGACCTCTCCGAGTCGAAGTTCCGCAAGACCAGGTTCTGGGGCGCGTCCGCCCGGAACGCCAAGATCCCGAAGGGCGCCGCGACAATGCTGTGGTTCTCCACGATCTTTTCGAAGGCGAAGGAGAAGCAGGTCGAGGTCGAGGACGTCAAGGAAAAGGCGCGCCAGAAGAGAATCGACGACCTCGAGAAGAAGGCGGAGAAGCGGCCGCCGCACGCCTCCGGGAAACGCTAGCTCTCCGCGACCCGAACCTCCTCAGGGCCGCCGCGCGCTCGGCGCCGGGGCGGGCGTCAGCGCCGGTGTCGGCGGCGTGACAGCCGGGGGCGCCGCGGCCTTTTCGATCGCTTCCCGGAGACGGCTGGCCGCGTCCACCGAGACGACGAAACCGCCCGGTCGTCGGGATACCGTCGCCGCGACGTCTCCCCGGAAGGGACGGAGCTTCACGCTCCACCCGGCGCCCCGCTGGAGGCGAACGTCGATGGTCCAGTCGGCGGGTCGCCCGCCAAGCTGCGCTGCCGCCGCGTCGTCCAGGGTCGATGTGCTTTCCGCGTCGAGGATGGCGGTCATGAGGTCGTCCGCCGCCCCCGCGAGCAGCGTGCCGCCGTCCACGGTCCAGCCCGCCTGCTTCCGGGCGAACGCGTGGCGGGTCGAACCGATGACCGTGTCGATGCCGCTGACGTCGGCCCTCTCGAACCGGACCAGCCGTCGATCCCGGAGGGCCGTCACCTCTTTCGAGAGATCTTCGACGATGGAGTTGGGCAACGTGAAGACCTGCCCCTGACGCAGGGCATAGACGGCGTTCCCGTCGGAGCGCGTCGAGCCGATGTCGAGGACGTTCTTCCCGCCCTTGGCGTCGGTCAGCGTGACGCGGAAGGTCGGCGAAGCGAGGCCGAGCGCCGCCAGGTCCGCCGCCGCCGACTTCGGGAGGAATTCCGCCACACGCAGGGAGGCGAGGTCGCCGGCGAGCCGGTCCGTCCCGTCGCGGTCCGCGAGATCCGAGATCGGCGCTTCGATCCACCAGATGCCTTCCTTCCGCGCGAGCACGAGCTTCCCCCGGCCCCGATCGACCTCGACGCCCGTCAGGTCCGCTGCGGTGACTCCGAAGACGTCCTTGCTCCGGAAGTCGTCCGCGCTCTTGCGTACGCCCGCGGCCAGGCTGGCCGGCACGAACAGGATCTCCGGCCGGCCAACGACCCGTGCGGCCGTCAGGTCGGTCCCCGGAATGTCGACCCCGAACTCGATCGTTCGGGAGAGCTTCTTCGCCGGCGCCGCCGCGTCGCTCCACACGAAGGTGGCTTTGGCCGCCGGTTTCACAAGCCCGTAGTCCTCCGGCTTCGCGCCCTCCGGCGACTCGCCCTCCGGCTTCTTCAGGTCCGCCAGCTGCGCGGCGAGATCCGTCGCCGCGGAAGTGTCCGCCGGGTACGCGGCGGGCCGGGCCAGCCGCCAGGCCTCGCCGGCCCTGACCAGTTCGACGACGTCGGAGCCGTGCTCGAGAACGACCTTCTCCACGCGCTCCTGCGGGAGGTCCCAGTACATCTCCCCCTTTTCCTGCAGCTCGGACGTCGTGGGCATCTTCCGTTCGTAGAAAAAGATGAACGCGAACAGAAGGGCGACGACCCCGGTCAGGGCGAGAAGCTTTCGCGAAGACATGGCGATTCCGTCAGTCGCGGCGGCGGTACCAGACGTACACGCCGAGCAGGACCGCGAGGGCCGGCAGGCCGAGCACCGCGAACAACCCGATCCGGCGGACCTGCGCCTGCGTCAGCGCGAGCGACGCCTGCTCGATGGTCTTGGGAGCGATGCCGATCTGCTTCGCGGCGCCCGTCAGCCAGTGGATCGAGTTCAGGAAGAGATTGGCATTCCCGCTGTTCGAGAGCCCTTCGCCCGAGGCAAACCGGGAGTTGCCGACGACCACGAGCCTCCCCTTCGGCGCGGCGGTCTTGTCGCCTTCGGCGGGTCCCACGGCGACCGCGAGCGAGACGGGTCCGGGAGTGTCCGCCGGGTCTTTCTTCACCTGCTGTTCGAGGTTCGCGAGCGAGGTCTCGCCCCAACCCTCCGGCGACGTCTCGACGAGCGTGGTCACGGTCACGCCGGCCGGGGCCGGGTCCGCCTTCGAGACCGAACGCGCCAGGGGAAGGATCACCGGGAGCCCGCCCTCCGCGAGCGATCGCACGATCGGGTGACTCCCGTAGTGGTTGGCGAAGACCGTCTCGGCGCCGACCAGCGGGAGCGCGTTCGCCGGATCGATGACGATGTCGTTACCCGGCTTCACGCCGTTCTCGGCCAGCAGCTTCCCGAGGCCGAAGTCGGCGGGCGGCGCGCCCGGGGTGGGAAGGACCGGATCCAGCATCAGGAGCACGTGGCCCCCGGCCGAAACGTACTTCGCGAGCGCGTCCGCCTCCGGCTGGAGGAAGGCGCTGCGCGGGCCGGCGACGATCACCGCGTCGGCGTCCGCGGGGATCGTGTCCTTCCCCAGCGACTCCCACTTCGCCACGGACAGGTTGTCGCGTTCGAGGGCCTGCTTCGCGTCGGCGAGACCGCGCCCCCGCTCGCCCGACTCGAGCGTTGCCTCGCCGTGCCCCGACGAGAAGTAAACGTGCGGGGTCTTGTCCTCGGTCACCGCCAGGATCGCGGAGGTGAACGCCTCCTCCCCCTTGAACGCCTTCATCTCGGGGGCGCCCCGGCCGGTCTGCATCCCGGAGTAGTCGTAGTCGGCGAGCTTGTCTTCCTCGACGTACTTCTTGCGGTCGCCGGAGCGGAAGACGACGGTGCTCTGCCGGATCCCGAACTCCCGCACGAGAGCTTCGGCGCGCGCCGGGTTGCGCTTCGGATCGAGCTCCTCGACCTCGATCTTCGGAGAGAGCGCGCGGTAGCGGCTCAGGATCTCCGACACCGGCGTGTAGAGCCGGGAATCCCGGTCCATGAAGACGGTCACCCGAACCGGCTTCTTCAAGCCCGTGACGAGCTTGCGCGTCGTCTCCGAAAGACTGTAGAGATGCGTCTTCGTCCAGTCGCCGCGCACCCAGTGGCGCGACCCCAGCCAGTTGACCCCGACGAGAATTGCCGCAGCCAGGGCGATCGCGGCGGCCGAACCGCCGACCCGCTGCGCTCGAGCGCGGCTCACGGGTTTTCCTTCTTCGCGGAGAGCATCACAGTGGTCAGGAAGAGGAAAAACACTGTCGCCGACAGGTAGTACACGATTCTCCGCGTGTCGACCACCCCGCGCGAGAACTCCTCCATGTGATCCCAGAGGTTGAAGTACCCGAGCGTGTCCTTCTTGCCGGGATCGTTCGACAGCGACTCGAGCAGTCCCGCGGAGAAGACCGGAATCAGCATGGCGAACGCCAGGATCGCCGCCACGATCTGGTTCTTGGTGAGGATCGAGGCGAACGTACCGATCGACAGAAAATACGCGCCGATCAGGGCGATCGCCAGGTATCCCGCGGCGACGGGACCCAGGTCGATCGGCGTCTGCGCCCGCAGGATGAGGACGTAGATGAGGGTCGGCGCCCAGAGGGTCAGGAAGAATCCGAGAGCCGCAACGAACTTTCCGAGAACGACGGTGGTCTCGGTGACCGGCGACGTCAGCAGCGTCTCGAACGTGCCGGTCTTCCGCTCCTCGGCGAAGAGCCGCATCGTGATGATCGGGACGACAAAGAGGTTGAAGATCCAGAAGTAGGTGTTGGTGAAGAGAAACGGGAGCGCCTGCCCCTTCGGGGCGCCGGGAGTATTCAGGAACGCCACGATCGCCGAGAAGATCATTCCGTTCATGAGGAGGAACGCCGCGAGGATCACGTACGCGAGCGGCGAGAAGAAGTAGGAGCGCCACTCGCGCCCCGCGACCGCAAGGAACCTCTTCACGCCGGGATCCCTTCGGTCGCCGCCGGCGGCTCGCTCCCGGGGGAAATGTCCTCGTGCCGGGTGAGCCGCACGAAAACGTCCTCCAGAGAGAGAGACTCGCGGGCGAGCTCGCGGAGAGTCCAGCCCCGCGCCACGGCCGTGCGGAAGATCTCCTCGCGGGGGTCGGCGTCGGTCGCGCACTCCAGCCGGACGCGCGTTTCGTCTTCGCCGGTCTCCTCCGTCACCGAGATGACCCCCGGGAGGCTCGCCAGTGGCGCGCGCGCTTCCACCCGGCCGGTGAACGACGCCCGCACGACGGGGGCGCCCGCCATCCGGCTGCGCAGCTCCGCCGCGGTGCCCTCGGCCACGATGCGGCCCCGGTCGATGATGAGGACCCGGTCGCAGACAGCGTCCACCTCCGGAAGGATGTGGGTCGAGAGGAGGACGGCCCGTTCCCGGCCGAGACTGCGGATCGTCTCGCGGATCTTGATGATCTGCATAGGATCGAGCCCGACCGTCGGCTCGTCGAGGATCAGCACGGGCGGCCGGTGGACGAGCGCTCCGGCGAGGGCGGTGCGCTGCCGAAAACCCTTCGACAGATTCTCGACCTTGCGCTTCGCGACCTCCTGGAGGAGGCAGCTCTCGATGGCCTCTCCGACGCGTCGCTTCACCTCGGAGCCGCCCACCCCTTCGAGGCGCGCGCGGTAGGCGAGGTACTCGTGAACGCGCATCTCGGGGTACAGCGCCGCGGACTCGGGCAGGTAGCCGAGGCTCGCCCGGGCCTCCAGCGATCGCGTGACGACGTCGAAACCCGCGACGCGCGCGGTGCCCGCGGTGGGAGGGAGAAATCCGGTCAGGACTCTCATGGCCGTCGTCTTCCCGGCGCCATTCGGACCGAGAAAGCCGACGATCTCGCCGGGCTGGACCGAAAACGAGACGTCGGAGACCGCGACCTGCGTCGGGAAGCGCTTGGTGAGGTTCTCGACTTCGATCATCGGCTCTCGAAAAGCGCGCGCAATCTAGCACGTATTCCCGCGCCGGCCGCGGCGGATCGGGGAGCGCTCGCGTAAGATGAACCGGAGATGATTGCGGTGCAGGCCGTTTCGAAAACCTACGGCCGATTCGGGCGCCGCGTGCAGGCCCTGGACGGCATCGCACTCGAGGTCGCCCGGGGTGAAACACTGGGACTCATCGGTCCGAACGGCGCCGGCAAGACCACCCTCCTCTCCTGCCTCCTCGGCTTCCTGAGACCCGACCGGGGCACCATCACCGTCGACGGAATGGCGCCGGACGACCTCGCCGTGCGCGCCCGGACGGGCTACCTTCCCGAGAGGCTCGGCTTCGACCGGGAGCTCCCCGGCCGCGCGTTTCTCGCGTTCCACTGGCGGCTCGCGGGCGGAGACCGGGAGAGCGCCAAGACCGAGGCCGAGGCCGCGGCGGATCGCGTGGGGCTCGACTTAGAGGCGCTGTCCCGGCCGCTCCGCGGCTATTCGCGCGGCATGCTGCAGCGGATCGGGCTCGCGCAGGCCCTGCTCCGGGACCCCGCGATCCTCTTCCTGGACGAGCCCGCGTCCGGCACGGACCCCCGCGGCGTTTCGCTCGTTCGGGAGCGGATCCTGGAGGCGAAGGCGCGCGGCGCCACCATCGTTCTGAACTCGCACCAGCTCGCGGAAGTGGAAAAGGTCTGCGACCGGGTCGCTTTCCTCGAAGGCGGTCGGGTGACCCGGACCGAGACGCTCCGCGGCGAGTCGCCGACCCGACGGCGCGGCCTGCTGCGGGTTCCGGCGGCTCGCCTCGCCGAGACCGCCGGCGCCTTGCTCGGGGAGGGGTTCGCACCACATGCCGAGGCCGACGGCGCGGTCCGATTCGTGGTCGGCTCCGACGACGACATGGCGCGCGCGATCCGCGCGGTCGCCCTCGCCGAGGTTCCCATCTACGAAGCCCGGGTCTCCGCGGAGCTCGAGGAGCTCTTCGATCCGGCGGTGTCGCCGCGGTGATCGAAATGGCGCGCCGGTTCATCCGGCAGAAGTTCGGGTCGCCCGGCCTCGCCGTCGCGCTGGTGGTGCTCGCCCTGGTCGAAACCTTCGGGCTCGCGCATGGCGCGGCGCCCAGCGGTTTCACGATCGCGAACTGGGCCATCTTCGTGCTCGCGGCGGGCTCGGTCTCCCGGGACGTCTCGAGCGGCGCGCTCCAGATGATCCTCTCGCGCCCGATCCGACGCACGCAGTACCTCTTCGGGCGCTACGCCGGCATCCTCGCCGCCTTTGCGCTCTTTCTCGTCTTCACGTCCCTTCTCGCCTTCGTGGTCGTGAACCTGGCCGCGCCCGCGGTCGCGGCCACGGTCTCCCCCGCCCGCCTGGGAACCCTGATCGCCGACACGTTTCTGTCGGGCGCCTTCACCGCCGCGATCCTCCTTTTCTTCTCGACGTTCCTCCCGGGGATCGCCGACCTCCTCGGCCTCCTCATCCTCTATATCGTCCTTCACCTGCCCGGAGGAGCGGGGACGGTTCTCTCCCGGGTCACCGAGGCCGCGCGGGAGAACCTGGTGCCCGACGTCGCGTGGAACGACGTGCGATCCGGCGGGGGCGTGGCGCTGGCGGCCGCGGGCCGATGGGTCTTCGCCCTGACCGTCTACCTCGCGCTCGCCGCCGTCATTTTCAGTCGAAGGGAGCTGCCGTATGGAAACGACTGAGAGGCCCTCGATCCCGAAGGTGGAAGCGATCCCGCCGGGGGCGCGGCCGCGCTCCCAGTCGAAGATCTCCCCCGTCCTTCTCTGGCTGCTGCTCGCGGCCGCGCTGTTTCGGATCGTCACGGCGGTCACGTCGAAGAGCGACGCGGGCTCCGGGGCCGGTCTCGTCCGCTGGATGAACGCGGCGGAGGCCGTGCAGGCCGCGCGGACTTCGGGCAAGCCGATCCTCTACGACTTCACGGCCGAGTGGTGCGGGCCCTGTCACGCCCTGGACGGGGAAGCCTGGACCGACGCCCGGATCGCCCGGTTCGTCAACGAGTCCTTCGTGCCGGCCCGGGTCATGGACCGCGTCCGCGAAGAGGGAAAGAACCCGGCGTGGATGGACGCGCTCCAGCAGAACTACGGCGTCAACGCGTTTCCCACCCTGGTGGTGGCGGCGCCCGACGGCCGCGAGATCGCAAAGACGCAGGGTTACGCCGGAAAGCAGAGGCTCCAGGCGTTCCTCGCGGGGGCGCGGGGGAAGCCGCCCGGACTTCCGTAAGGCGTAGAGGTTCCTAGCGCGGCTTCTGTCCCGCGCGTTCCCGCCCCTCCCCCGAAGGCGGCGGCACTGAGGTCTCCGCGAGGAACCTCCCGGTCAAGCTCGCGGGCGAGCGGCGGATGTCCTCGGGAGTACCTTCGGCGACGATCGAGCCACCCTGGTCTCCGCCCCCGGGGCCGAGGTCGATGATCCAGTCGCACGCGGCGAGGAACTCCAGGTGGTGCTCGACGGTGACGACCGAATGACCGCGGGAGATCAGCCGCCGGAACGTTCCGAGGAGCCGCTCCACGTCGGCCGCGTGGAGTCCGGTCGTGGGCTCGTCGAAGAGAAAGAGCGTGCCCTTGAAAGTCGCCGGCCGGATTTCCAGGAACGATGCCAGCTTCAGGCGCTGCGCCTCTCCGCCGGAGAGGGTCGCGGTCGGTTGCCCGAGCGGGAGATATCCGAGACCCGCCTCGGCGAGCGGCGCCAGGCGGCGGACGATCGCCGGCACGTCCGGAAAGAACGACGTCGCCTCGTCCACCGTCATCGCGAGGACGTCGCCGATGTTCTTGCCGCGGTGCCGCACGGCCAGGACGCGCCCCTGGAAGCGCCGGCCGTCGCACGCGTCGCAACGCACCGTGACGTCCGCGAGGAATTGCATGTCGATCGTCTGCCAGCCCGTGCCCTTGCAGACCTCGCACCGTCCTCCCACCGAGTTGAAGGAGAAGTCGCGTGCCGTGATCTTTCGCGAGACCGCGCGCGACGTGGCCGCGAAGACCTTCCGGATCTCGTCCCACGCCTTCGTGTAGGTCACCGGGTTGGATCGCGCGGAGCGCCCGAGGGGACTCTGGTCCACGAGCAGGATGTCCGACACGAGGTCCAGCCCCTCGACCCGGTCGTGCGCGCCGACGTCCAGCTGGACGGTGCCCTTGAACCGCCGGGCGTACGAGTTGTGGAGGACGTCGCGGACGAGAGTCGACTTGCCCGAGCCCGACACGCCCGAGACCGCCACGAGGCGGCCCAGCGGGAATCGGACGGTCAAGTTCTTCAGGTTGTGCTCTCTCGCGCCGACGACCGTGAGCGCGCCTTCCGCGCGCCGGAAGGCGACGACGCGGCCGCCGGCCCGGCCCGCGCGCGCCGGCGGCGTTCCGGAGGTGGGCGTGGCGGTCCGGGATCCTCCGCCGGGCAGACCGCGCCGCCTCAGGAGCTCGCCGGTCGCGGACGACTTCACGCGCGCGAGCGCTCGGGGCGTTCCCTCGAAGAGGACGTGGCCGCCCAGGCTGCCGGCGCCGGGGCCCAGGTCGATCAGGTGGTCGGCGGCCTCGATAGCCTCCGGATCGTGCTCGACGACGACCACCGTATTGCCCCGGTCCGCCAGCCGGCGGAGTATGGCGAGCAGCCG
This sequence comes from Acidobacteriota bacterium, assembly GCA_038327245.1. GTDB lineage: Bacteria > Acidobacteriota > Thermoanaerobaculia > UBA5066 > Gp7-AA6 > Gp7-AA6. Next base: position 1,527 of record JBBQKV010000026.1, on the reverse strand, counting down.
GCGCGTGTCGACGGCGTGAAGGCCGATCGTCGGCTCGTCCAGGACGTAGAGCGTCCCGGTGAGCGAGCCCCCGAGCGCCGACGCGAGCCCGATCCGCTGCGACTCGCCGCCCGAGAGAGTCCGCGCCGCCCGGGAGAGCGTCAGGTACTCGAGCCCCACGTCGTTCATGTACCGCACGCGGGAGCGGATCTCGGCGACGACCGAGCTCAATCGCGCTTCCTCCTCGGGAGTGAGCGCGAGGTCGTCGAACCAGGTTTTCAGGTCACGCAGTGAGAGGTCCGCGAGATCCGAGATCGTGCGGCCGCGGAACCGGACCGACAGCGAGGGCGGTCCCAGCCGCGCCCCGCGGCAATCCGGGCAGAGGCGATAGGCGCGATAGCGCGCGAGAAGAACCCGCACGTGGATCTTGTAGCGCTTGGTCTCGAGCCATTCGAAGAACCCGTGAATGCCGTAGAACTCGCCGCGACCCTTCAGCAGGACCTCGCGTTCGTGGGCCGACAGCCGCTCGACCGGGACGTCGGTGCGCACGGCGTAGCGCCGGCAGGCGCGGAAGAGGTCGTCGTACGCCGACTCGTAGGCGGGCGTGTTCCAGGTGGCGACCGGGCGCTCGTCGAGGCGCAGGCTCGGATCCGGAATGACCTTCTCGAGGTCCACTCCGATGACGCGGCCGAACCCCTGGCACGTGACGCACGCGCCCAGCGGGGAGTTGAACGCGAAGAGAGGCGGCGTGGGATCCCGGAAGTCGCAGCCGCACGAGGGGCAATGGAGGCCGCGGCGGAAAGTCCGGGTCCCCGCGTCGGTGTGCGACAGGAGCGATCCCGACATCGAGAACGCGGCTTCGGCCGCCGTCGCGATCTCGGGGCGCGACTCCTCCCGGACGACGAAGCGTCCGACGACGACCCGCAGGTTCCCGTCGGAGTCGAGGAGGTCCTGCACCCCCGAGGGATCGTCCGGGATCTCGACGGTCGCGCCCGCCGGGGACAGAGCCCGGAAGAAGCCGGCCCGCTTCAACTCCGCGATCCGGAGGGTCTCGTCCCTCTCCCGCTGCCGACGACCCCGGCGCTTCTTTTCGCCGCCGCCGCTCCAGTCGACCGGCGCCGCGAGGACGACCCGGGAGCCATCCTCGGACGAGGCGAGCTCCTCCACCGCCCGGTCGACCCCCCCGGGGACCGCCGCGAGGCCGCAGTCCGGGCAGAACGTCGTCCCGCCGTGCGCGAACAGGAGGCGCAGAGAGTCGTAGATCTCGGTCTGGGTGCCCACGGTCGAGCGCGCGTTACGCACCCCGTTCTTCTGCTCCAGCGCGATCGCGGGAGGGACCGGCTCGATCGAGTCCACGTCGGGCCGGTCGAGCCTCTCCAGGAACTGCCGCGCATAGGTGGAGAGCGACTCGGCGTACCGGCGCTGCCCCTCCGCGTAGAGCGTGTCGAAGGCGAGGGAGGACTTGCCGGATCCCGAGACGCCGGTGACGACGGTCAGCCGCTCGAGCGGCACCGCGACCGAGATGTTCTTCAAGTTGTGCGTCCGGGC
>JBBQKV010000025.1:0-26484 GCA_038327245.1 Acidobacteriota bacterium | reverse complement strand
CGTTCCGGCCTCGGACCTCGTGAAGTTCCTTCGCGCCATGGACGGGCAATCCTTCGGGCCGGTCTGGAGGACGACTCTCGCCGTTTCGGGCGAGGCGGAAGGTACCCTCCGACACCGGATGAAGGATCCCGTGACGAGGGGTCAGGTGCTCGCGAAGACCGGCAGCATCGAGAGAGTTTCCACGCTCGCTGGCTATGCCCGCGCCAGCTCCGGCCGGAATTACGTCTTTGCGATTCTTCTCAACGGAGTCTCCGGCGGGGTAGGGCAGGCGTTCCAGGATCGGCTGCTGCGGGCGCTCATCGTCAACGGGTAGCGCTCAACTCCCGGCTCTTTTCAAGCAGGACCTGTGACGCTGCGCACAGGAACTACGACTTTCGTCGTACGGTTGAACAAACTGTAAGAATTAGTTGACACCCTCGCGGCGAAACGTGGTGGAATGCCCTCGATTCGTTTTTATCTCGGTGGGAAACCCCTCTCTTTTTTGGTGGGAACCCCAAGCGCTCGGTAGCCCTGGGTCCGGCCCGCGTCGATCGAAATAGCCTGTAAAGACGGGCGTTTCACGCGGAACCGAATCCAGATTGCGATCCGCGGCTTGCCGTTTTTCTTTTAGCTCCGAGCGGTGGGTTCGGAGCTGTTGCTTGAAAGGAGGAACACGTGATCGCCTTCAGAGGCTCAGTCCCCGGTTAGTCGTCTCCATCCGCTAAATAACTGAAATTAAGGCTCCTCTTCCAAACTGTAGTTTTGGAGGTGGGAGTTGCTTTTTCTATGTTGTCCAGTTAGTCTCTCCCTCGGAACTCCCAGAACATTGGAGATGGTAATGACGGACGCAGCGGACGACCCCGTGGCCCCCACGCTCGGTGGGGACGCCTTCGAGCGAGAGGTTCGCACCGTGTTCCAGGACACTCTCGGTCTCATTCACATTGCTCTCGTCACTCACTACCAGCTCGCCGAATCTGAAGCTCTCGAGCTCGAGAAAGATCTCTACGTCTGGTTCATGAGGTTTTGCTACCGCCCGGGAAACTCTTCGGCGCGCGAAGCCCGTCCTTTTCTTCTTGTCGCGTGTTGTCAATTTGCCCGCGAGTACCAGAAGTATTTGCTCGGAAGCGGGGTTCGTTCCTCCGACGAGAAGCTCCGCCGTCTTCTAGACCGCGAACCTCTCGACGTTGCGCGCGACTTCTCCCGAAGCCTCCAACTTCTGGAGTTCCGGACAACCAATGAATCCTAGCGCCAAGATTCTGGCCTTCCCTTCGCCGGCGGCGCCCGCTTGGCTCTCGCCGAGGGAGGCTGAAGTTGCAGGTCGCGCGTTTCTGGCGATCCCACGAAGCCAGAGGTCGGATGCCGATCGAGAGCATTTTTTGAGCAGCCCAGACGTGTTGTTGTCGGTTACGGCGACGCTGCGCGTAACTCGAGATCTCTCTCCGGCCACCGTCCTGCAAGACTCAAACGAGATCTATCAGTGGATCTCGAGACCCAGCTGCGAGCTTGGTCTTTTCGACGAACGTGACTACTTTCTCGGCGAGATGGCCCTGATCGCGGGCGTATCCTGCCGCCAGCTCGGAAGGCGCGAAGAGGCTTTCCTTTGGCTAGACCGGGCCGAGGCTGGGTTCAGGCACACGATGAACCCGGCACCTGGTCTCGCCAACGTCGCGTATGCGCGAATTGCGATTCGATTCGAAATGGGTCGCTATCAGGACGTTCTTGAGCTCACTCCGGCCCTTGAAGCAAGCTTCACCAAGCTGAAGATGGACGTAGAAGCGGTGAAGTGTCGGCTGCTTCTTGGAATGACTCTTAAGCAGACAGGCGAAAATGCGAAAGCGCTTGATCTCTTGGCGGGACTGCACGAGAAGCCATTTCTCGCTGGTGATCTCTTTCTGCGCGCACGGATCCTCTCTGAGGTAGGCGACCTTCACCAGTTCGAAGGACGCCTTGATCTCGCAATGAAGGCATTCGACGAAGCGGTCTCTCTCCTCGATCATGAAACGCCCTCTCCGGTTCGGGCCGATCTACAGCTGTTCGTCGGAGGCGTCCTCCAGGCGCAGGGCCGTTTTGGAGACGCTTGCGATGCGTTCCGGGCCTCGCAACGCACGTACCTAGCTCTAGAGATGCGGTCCCAAGTTACCTATCTCCATCTCGTCATTGCAGAAACTCTGATTTCACTCGGGAGGGACCGGGAAGCAGAGTGGGAAGTCCTGACAGCGCTCCCTGCAATCGATGAGATGAAGATGGCGCCTGAGGGATTGGCCGCAGTCGCCCTTCTCCGTGACTCGGTTCGCCGTCGTAAGACAGACCCCACCGCCCTTGGCGAGCTGCGCTCTCAACTCCAGGCAGACTAACGCCCGATTCCCGCCCCATATCTGGGTGAGTCGACCCTCGCGACAATATAGAAACAGAGGCTGAACCGGGACCGGGGAGACGAAGGCTTGTGAAAGCAAAGGCGGATGGACTGGTTTCAGGCGCCATCGAGCCGCCGCAGGCTGTCGCCGACCCCGTGCAGCTCGACGACTTCTACCGTCAGTATTTTCTCCCGCTGGTAAGACGGGCCACATGGAAGCACCGTCTTGAGAGAGAAGACGCGCGAGACGTGGTGCAAGAAGCGTTTTTGCTTGCACTCGTCAAGCTTGATCCACGAAGAAACCCAAAAGCCTGGCTGATTCAGGTGGTGGACCATTTATCGACGAACTTTCAGCGTAAGGTGGCTCGACGCGCTAAGCTGGTCTCTCGATGGTCGCCAGCCGCCGCGGGACTGTCGAGTGGTGATTCCAACCAGCTAGGGGAATCGAATCCTCAAGTCGATCCGGACGGGGGCGACGATTAGATTTCCTGACGCCGACGGCGCTCGTGTGATCCCGGCTTGGCTAGAGTCTGGCGTCGGAGCCGACGTCCCTTTGGGCATGGCCAAGAGCAAGGCCGTTGTCGTTGCGCGTCATTTGCGCAATTGTCTGATGTCGAACGAGGCGCCCGCAATCGATCTCAGCAACCAAGACGAGGCGTCGGACACGCTTCACGCCTTGTGCGCGCTGTTAGCGGAGGAATGCCTAACGCATCCAGAATCCGCTCTCTCCGAGGCAGAGTCTCTTGCGGAACTCTTGGAGTCGCTTGAGTGGCCGAATGATGGAATGGGAGAACGAGAGTGGCTCCTAGGCTCTATCGGATTCTCCGCCTGGAGAGCATCTCGTCTGCTTCGATTGTCTGACCGAGCACAGCACTGGGAGTCTCAATACAGGAAAGTATTTCGGCGTTCTCTCCTTTGGGAGACTACGGAATCGATCTGTGAAACAGAGGAGGGCCTTGTCCGATCACTCGAAGGCAGCGACTGTGTCGACGCGGAAGTGGCGTTCCAAATCCTTCTCTATTTGCAAGACCAACGTGAGGTGGATCCCAAGGGAACGGCCACAACCGCCGAATTCTTTTACCGTTCTCTTCACAATCTGAGGTTGCCAGAAGACATTCAAGGCTTTCTTCTCGCAGAAGCTGCTCTGACCGTAGGCGGAGCGCTGCGCCAGATTGCCCAACCACACGCTGTCGAGCGATGGACGGCGCTGGCGGAGCACCATTTGCGCAACGATCCGGATCCCCGACCGAGCACGGAGCGAATCGCTCTCCTGCGTCTCGCGTGGCTTTACGAGCAGAGCCGGTACGACCTTGCCGTAAAAAGGGCCTCCGCACTCGAGCGCTCCTTGGTCTATCTCGGCATGGCTGAAGAGCGGATCAAATGTCGGATCTTGTGGGCTGCCTCCCTCAAACTCCTCGGTAACTTCCGAGAGGCGCTTGAGGTTCTGCAGCCCGTGAAGGAGTGGAGATCGGAGATTCGACCGAGTCTCTACGGATGGGTGTTGCTGAATCTGGGCGATCTGCATTTGGTTTGTGGGGATTACTCGTTGGCTCTGAAAGAGTTGGCGGAGGCAGAAACACTTCTTCGCGAAGCAAAACAGTTCACAGGCCTCGCGGATGTTCACTCAATGATCTCTTGTATCTACCGGGCCCAAGGCATGCTAGGGGAAGCGCTCCAACTTCTCATTAGCAGCCGTGAGGAACATGCAAGATTGGGAATGAACGGGCTCGAGGCGGCCAACCGCATGCTAATTGCGGAGACCTATTTAGCAATGGGCCGAGATCACGACGCGGAGGTAGAGATCCGCAGAGCAATTCCAGTCTTTGAAGCGCAGCGAATGGCGGCGGATGCCGTCGTAGCTGTCAATCTATTGCGCGAGGCGATGCGACGACAGCGACTCGACCTACAGCCGGTCACAGATATTCGCAAACGGCGTCTGCCGAAGAATTGATCATCCCGGAGCGGAAGATTTCGACCACCCGAAACTCTTGGCGATGACTGATTCGCCTGATTCAAAGGACCGCCTCGGCCTGGCAGCCGGCTCAGACTCCGGAGTCTGGCCCTATTCTCCATGTTCTAGGCGGGTTCCGGCGGCCCAATCGGCGGCCGCCTGCGATGCCAATCGGTGTTCTCCTGGTACAGCCGCCCGAGTGCCAGGATCCGTCCTTCGTCCCAGGGACGTCCAGCGACCTGGATTCCGATCGGGAGACCGCCCTTCGAGAAGCCGCAGGGCATTGACAGGGCAGGCAGGCCCGCAAGATTTCCTCCGGACCCGAGGGAATCGGTATATGCGAACGCGGTCTCCAGCTTGTCGGTCAGCTTCGCCGCGACGATCGGCATCGTGGGGGATACGAGGAGGTCGTACCGGGCGAACATCTCCTCGAACGCCTGCTGCATCAAACGGCGCGCCTGCATTGCACGCACGTAATCCACGCCGCTGATGCTCCTGGCGGCATCGCCCGCCCACCTGGCTGCGGGCTCGACGAGCTCGCGCACCTGTCCGGAGGTGATCAGCGGCTCGAACGCCGCCGCAGCCTCCACGCTGATTACCAGAACCGCTGTCTCGTCGTAGGGATAGTCGGGCAGCTTCGCGTCGGAGACGGCCACGCCGATAGCGGAGAGCTTCCGGACGGCCTCCTCGAATGCGGCGGCTACGTCGGGGTCATAGATCTTCCCGAAATCGGGGCGAACGACTCCGATGCGGAATCCGCGCGCATCCTCCGGTTTCCTCGGCTCCTCGCGCGGCGCAACATCGAGAGAGGACGGATCGTCGGGGTCGGACCCGCCGATCGCCTCCAGGATGAGGCGGCAATCGTCGGCGGATCGCGCCATGGGTCCGATCTTGTCCATCGTCCACGAAAGGGCCATCGCCCCGGTGCGCGGCACGCGCCCGTACGTGGGACGGAGACCGGTCACTCCGTCGAACGCGGAGGGGCAGAGGATCGATCCCCAGGTCTCGGAGCCGATCGCGAACCCGACGAGGGCCGCCGCCGTCGCGGACCCGGAGCCGGAAGACGAACCGCAGCTCCACCTTTCGCGGTCCCAGGGGTTACTCGTCGCTCCGCTCGACGACGCACCGGGCGTGTTGTAGCCGAGCCCTCCGGCGAGCTCGATCATCGCGAGCTTAGCCACGAGAACCGCCCCGGCTTCGCGCAGGCGGCGGATGACCGTCGCGTCTTCGGAGAAGGTCTGCCCCCGGAGAGGACGCGCCCCCCAGCCGGTCGGAATGCCCCGAGTCGCGAGGAGGTCCTTCGCGCCGTAGGGAATCCCATGCAGGGGTCCGCGGTAGTGGCCTGCCGCGATCTCCCGCTCCGCGCTCCGCGCTTCTTCCAGCGCCCGATCCCGCGTCAGCGTCGCGACCGCGTTCAGCGACTTTCCCGTCGTTTCGAGGCGCGCCAGGGACGCTTCCGCGAGAGCGACCGGCGACAGCTGCCCGGATCGGACGAGTGACGCGATCTCGCTGACCGTCGCGTCCAGAGCCTGTTCGGGGGTCATCGCTTGCCCGGGAGCGGCCGGAAAACGAAAGCCGGCTCGGTTCCCATCGGAATCTCGAGCGCCCGGATCTTCTGCACCGCCCCCCGAAGCTGGACGACAGACTTCGCCAGCTTCTGGCGTTCGGCCGCGGTGAGCGCTGGCTTCGAGGGCGGTTTCGGGCTCGCGTGCACGGGAGCCGATTTCGGGAGAGCGAGGACGGCAGAGGCGGACAGGAAAAGTCTTGCCGCGGTCCTCCGCGAGATTCGCCGCGTCATGTGGCCTCCGATTTGCGGGGAAGTCTATCCTTCGGTCGAGACGTGAAGAAGATCCTCTACCTCCACGGCTTCGCGTCCTCGCCAGCTGGCCGGAAGATTGCGGCGCTGCGGTCGCTTCTGGAAAACGACGTTGCGCAGGTGGTCGCTCCCGACCTGAACGTGCCGTCCTTCCTCGACCTGGACTTCGAGGCGATGGTGCGGGTCGCCGTCTTCGAGGCGGAACGCCACCGGCCGGCGGTCGTCGTCGGGAGCTCGCTCGGAGCGCTCATCGCGATCGACGCGAACCGCCGGGGAGTCCGCGCGCCGCTTCTCCTGATTGCGCCGGCGATCGGCTTCGGCAACCGGTGGGTCGAGAAGCTTCCCGCCGGAGATCCGCTCACTTTCTTTCACCACTCGGAGGGGCGGGAAATGCCGATCCGGCGCCGTTTCTTCGAGAGTCTCGCGGTCCTCCAGAACGACGACGATCCCCCCGCCGGCCCGGTCGCCGTCGTCATGGGAACGCGGGACGAAAGTGTTCCGATCGCTCACGTCCGCGAAGTCTGGCGGCGGTGGGACGCGTCGGGGCGACTCGCTCCGGGCTCGCGATTCCTCGAGATCGCGGGAGGCGATCACGGTCTGGTGGACCACGCGCCTCTCCTCGCGGCGATCGTCGTCGATCTCCTGTCCCGGACGCTTCCCGACTGAGGAGCGGCTGCGGGCCCGAGCGCGTAAGATCCACCGCCGTGACGCGCGCGGGGCTCGGTCTATTTCTGCTGGAGGCGGGCGCCGGAACCGCCTTCCTGCTCCTCTTCTTTCCTCCGCGAACCCTGGGCAAGGGCTTTTTCTCCCTTCACGGGGCGATCTCGTTTTTCCTGGTGCTGCTGGCCGCAGCGGCGCGACCCGCCGGTCTGTCGCCAGTGGTGGCTTTGGTGGCTGCGGCGGCCCTCGGGCTGTATTCGTTGGCGGCGCACCTGGGGCGCGCGGCGGGAGCCCGACCTCTCCTCCTCGTGGGCGCGGCCGTTGCGGCGTTCGGAGCGGCCCGGGTGGCCCTCGTCGCGCCTCGCGCGCTCGGCAGCAGCTGGACGGTCGCGAGCGGCGCGGTGGGGGGCCTCTTCTTCGGAGCCGTGCTTCTCACGATGAACCTGGGGCACTGGTATCTGGTTTCGCGGTCCCTGCCCTTCCAGCTGCTCGCTCGCGGCGCCACGCTGTTCGCGGTGCTCGCCGCAGCCCGCGCAGTTCTCCTCGGGGCCGCAATTGCGGCGAACCCCCGACCCGAAGGACTGGAAGCGTTGCTCTCGCTCGACCGGGATGCGCTCTTCTTCCTTTTCCGCGTGGTCTGGGGACTGGTCGGGCCGCTCGCCCTCTCGTATTTCGTATGGCGGACGGCGGAGATGAAGTCGAATCAGGCAGCCACGGGGCTGCTCTACGTCGCGCTGGTCTTCGTCCTGATCGGAGAGCTCCTCTCCTCCTACCTGACCATCGCGACCGGCTTTCCCGCCTGACGGCGTGCGCGCCCGCCGCTACTGTCCGGGCTGCCTCGAAACGCGGGAGCACCCGACCTCCGACCGGGGAGAGTTCTCGTGCGCCCGGTGCTCGACGCCCTACGCCGTCCGCTTCGAAGGCGTGGCAGATGTACCGATTCAGAGATGCGCCTTCTGCGGGAATCGAGCCTTTTTCATCCAGAAGGACTTCGATCAGCGCCTCGGATGCCTGCTGATGGCGATCTCCCTGGGGCTCGCGCTCCTCGCGGGATGGAAGCTCGGCTGGATCTGGTTCACGCCGGTCCTCCTCGCGTCGGTCGTGGTCGACTGGATCGTCGCGTGGAGAATCGGAGCGGTTACGATCTGCTACCGGTGCGACGCCGAGTACCGCGACCTTCCTCTCAATCCGCGTCACCGCGGCTACGACCCGCACGTCGCGGAGCGATACGCGAAGACGAAAACGCTGCGGCGAATGCGCTGAAGATCTTCGACATCTCCCGACGAATCGACGAAGGCACCGTTCCCTGGCCCGGAGACACGGCGTTCTCTTTTCGGAGCACCTCGAGCCTCGCCGACGGTTGGCCGTACGAGTCGACGGCCTTTACGATGAGTGCCCACCTCGGAACCCATGCGGACGCGCCCAGCCACGTCCTCGCCGGCGCGGCAACGATCGGCGCGGTGCCGCTCGCTCCCTACCTCGGGCCGGCCCGCGTCGTCGCAGTCCCGGGGCGCGGCGAGCTCGGGCCGGAGGAGCTTCCCGCGAAGAGTCTCGGCGTAGCCCGGGTCCTGTTTCGCAGCCGCGGGCGGGCGTTCCTGTCGCCGCTCGCCGCCCTGCGACTCGCGGAGAACGGCGCCCTCCTCGTCGGAACCGACGCGCGGTCGATCGACCCGCCGGACGCCGAGGATCTGCCGGCCCACCGCGCGCTGCTCTCGCGCGGGATCGCCCTGCTCGAGCACCTCGCGCTCGAAGCCGTTGAAGAGGGGGAGTACCAGCTGGTCGCGCTGCCGCTCCGGCTGGACGAGCTCGACGCGTCCCCGGTCCGCGCGGTGCTGATCCGCGTTTGAGACTCCGGACGGTTACGGAAACAGACCCCGGATCCGGGTCGCTTCCTCGACGCGGCCCACGCCGAGGATGAGCGCGCCGGTGCGCAGGTCGGTGTTGTACCGCCGGGCGGTCTCGTCCACTTCCTGGTAGGCCCGCCGGATCGTGCGGTCCAGGTGATTTCGCACCACGTCGGGCTCCCAGAAGAACGAGTAGAGGTCCTGCACCCACTCGAAGTACGAGACCGTCACCCCACCGGCGTTGGCGAGGATGTCCGGAATTACCACGGTGCCCTTGCTCCGAAGGATGTCGTCGGCGTCCGGAGTGGTCGGTCCGTTCGCCGCCTCCGCGATGATCTGCGCCTTGATCCGGGAGGCGTTCCTGCGGGTGATGACGCCTTCGAGGGCCGCCGGCACCAGGATATCCACGGGGAGCTCCAGGATCTCCTCGTTGGTGATTTTCTCTCCACGCGCCGCGGTGACCGTGCCCTTCTTCTCCTTCGCGCTGAAGACCGCGTCGATGTCGAGGCCGCGCTTGTCGTAAACGCCTCCCTTCGAGTCGGAGATCGCGACGACCTTCGAGCCCGCATCGTCCAGAAACTTCGCGACCGCGGATCCCGCGTTGCCGAATCCCTGCACGGCTGCGGTCGTCCCGTTCAGCGGCAGCGACAGCCTCTTGGCTGCCTCCTCGATCGCGACGAAGCACCCTTCCGCGGTCGCCTCGTTCCGGCCGGCGGAACCGCCGACCGCCAGGGGTTTTCCGGTGACGACGCCGAGCGTCGAATAACCCTTGGTCATCGAGAACGTGTCCATGATCCAGGCCATCGTCTGGGGCGTCGTGTAAACGTCGGGAGCCGGGATGTCGCGGTCGTGCCCCAGGAGGATCGAGATCTCCGACGTGTAGCGGCGCGTCATCCGCTCGTTCTCCCCCAGGGAGAGCTTCTTGGGGTCCACCGTGATTCCGCCCTTGGCGCCGCCGAACGGGATGTTGACGACCGCGCACTTCCAGGTCATCCACATGGCCAGGGCTTTGACCTCGTCGAGGGTGACACCCGGGTGGTATCGAATTCCCCCCTTGGACGGACCGCGGGTGATCGAGTGCTGGACCCGGTAGCCCTGGAAGGCGCTGATCGAGCCGTCGTCCATCTTGACGGGGACGGAGACGATGAGCTGACGCTTCGGCATGCTGAGGACCGATCGCACGCCGGGGTCCAGGCCGAGCAGGTTCGCCGCCCGATCGAACTGCAGGAGCGCGAAGTCGTACGGGTTGAGGTTCTCAGCCGCGATCGGCTTGAGGCGGGGGGATCCGCGGTCCGGCGGGAGAGGCTTGGGACCGGGAACGGCGCGGCCTCGCGGGAAAAGCGGCTTCGGCTTGGACGGCATTCGTTTCTCCTTTGAGCTTCGCAGCTCTCGCTACGGGGCGGGCGATGTAGAACGACAGAGTCTCGAGGTTGATCTTCAGGTCCACGTTCTTGAGAAAAGCGTCGGGGGGAGGGTCGAGGCGGACCGGCGCGAAGTTCAGGACCGCTTTCAATCCGGCCTCCCAGCACAGGCGGGCGACCTGGGAAGCGGCGGAAGCCGGAACGGCGATCACCGCGATCTCGATTCCTTCGCGCGCGACCAACTCCGGCATGCGGCGGACGTCGTGGACCGGCACCCCCGCCCGGCTCCGCGAGCCGATCCGGGCGCGGTCGTTGTCGAAGAGGGCGACGATGCGGAATCCGCCGGAGCGGAACCCACCGTAGTCCGCGAGAGCCGATCCGAGCCGGCCGGCTCCGATGATGGCGACCCGCCGGACCTGGTCCAGACCGAGGATGGAGATGAGGTGCTGCTTGAGCGCGCCGATCCCATAGCCGACCCCGCGGATGCCGAACTCGCCGAACTGCGCGAGGTCCTTTCGGATCTGCGGCGAGTTCAGCCGGAATCGCCGGGCGAGCTCCTGGGAAGAGATGTGCTCGTGCCCTTCCCCCTCGAGCTCCGCGAGGCATCGCACGTAGACCGACAGGCGGGCGGCGGTCGCCTCCGATACGCTCTCCCTCGGTTCGCGGGACGCTTTTGGAAGGGCGCGGGTCATCGGCCGAAGGGAAGGCTCTCGGCGGCCCGCCGCGCGAAATTCCAAAGCCCCGCCGGAAAAATGCCTAGGGTGAGGATCCCGGCTCCGCAGAGACCGAGCACGAGGCGATCCGCGGCGGCGAGCGGCGGGGGAGCGCCCTCCTCGACAGGTTCCCGCATGTAGAGGACGTACACCACCTTCAGGTAATAACCGATCGAAACGAGACTGTTGAGGACGCCGATGATCGCGAGCGCGTAGAACCCCTTCTCGATGGCGGACTTGAAGACGAAGAACTTTCCGATGAAACCGGCGGTCGCGGGGATTCCGGCGAGCGAGAACATGCACAGCGCCAGCACCGCCGACGCGAAGGGAGAACGGCGCCCCTCTCCCGCGAGTAGTCCGACGGGATGCGGCTTCGTTTCGTCGCGGTAGAGCGCGGCAACCGCCGCGAACGCGCCGGCGTTCGAAACGACGTACGCGAAGAAGTAGACGATCACGGCGGCCAGGGCATCGCGACCGAACACCGCGAGCGCGATCGTCACGTAGCCCATGTGGGCAATCCCGGAATAGGCCAGGAGGCGCTTGATATCCCGCTGGGCAAGGGCGACCACGTTCCCCAGGGTCATCGAGAGAATCGCGAGCAGCGCAATCGCTGTCCGGAAGCGGTCCGGAATCCCGGCCGCGAAAGCCGCCGTCAAGACCCGGTACAGCACGATCACGCTCGCCCCCTTCGGCGCCACGGAAAGGTAAGCGACCGCGGGCGTCGGCATCCCCTGGTAGACGTCGGGAGCCCACGCGTGGAACGGAGCCAGCGACACCTTGAAGCCGAAGCCGACCAGGAGAAGGAGGAGACCGAAAAGGACGAGAGGGTCGGCTCCGAGGTCCGGTCGCGCGAGGGCGGCGATCCGCACGCTGCCGGCTTTCCCGAACAGGAGCGCGATGCCGTAGAGCGTGAAGGCCGAGGCGAAGGCGCCGGTCAGGAAGTACTTCAGGCCCGCCTCGGAAGAGGCGTGGATCGTCCGGAAAAAGGCGGCCAGGACGTAGAAGGAGAGGGACAGCGTCTCGAGGCCGATGAACACGACCAGCAGGTCGAGCCCGCGCGTCATGAGCGAGACCCCGAGGTGCCCCCACAGGAGGAGCGCGTAGAACTCCCCCTTCTCCTCCCCGGTGCGTTGCAGATAGGGCTTCGCGACGAGGATGGCGACGGCCGCGGTCGCCGCCGCGAAGAGGCCCGCCGCGGAGGTCAGGTCGGAGGTCTCGTAACGGCCGCCGAAGGAGAGGCCGTACGGCGCCCGAAGGAGAAACCAGATCGAAAGCGCGATCGCAGCGAGCGAGAGAGTCGCGAACCACCGGCGGGCCGAGGGCGCGAAGGCGTCCAGGAGGACCATCAGGCAGCCGGCCGCCGCGAGGCAGATCTCCGGCGCCGCGGCCGCGACATCGTTCGGTCCCAGTGCGAGGAAACTCGGCATCACGGCTGCGCTCCCGCGTGCATCGTCACGGAGCGGCGGACCTGCTCGACCGAGGGTCGGATCCGATCGAGGACGTCATTGGGTCGGACCCCGATCCAGATCATGAGGACGATGAGGACTCCGGCGGCGACGAATTCGCTCGCCCGGATATCCGGAAGCCGCCGATTCTCGTCCCGGGTGAGCGGGTTCCAGAAAACCCGCTGCACCAGCGAAAGCATGTAGATCGCGGACAGGACGACGCCCGTCGCGGCGGCGACCGCCCACCACCGGTGGTCGGAGGTCCAGGTTCCCAGGAGAACGAGAAACTCTCCGACGAATCCGTTCAGTCCGGGAAGGCCGATCGACGAGAACGTCGCGACGAGGAAGAGCCCGGTCGTCACCGGCACGACCCCCGCGATTCCGCCGTAGTCGGCGATCTCCCGCGTATGGGTCCGTTCGTACAGCACGCCCACGAGCAGGAAGAGAGCCCCCGTCGAGAGGCCGTGGTTGATCATCTGGAGAACGGATCCGGCGAGCGCGGTGCTCGTGAAGGCGCCGATCCCGATCACGACGAGCCCCAGGTGGGACACGGAGGAGTACGCGACCAGCCGCTTCATGTCCTTCTGAGCAAAGGCCACCAGGGCGCCGTAGATGACCCCAACGACGCCCAGCGCTCCCACCCAGGGCGCGAAGCGGACCGCTGCGTCCGGAAAGAGGGGCAGGGCAAACCGCAGGTATCCGTAAACGCCCAGCTTCAGAAGAACGCCGGCGAGGATGATCGAGCCGGCGGTCGGGGCCTCGGTGTGCGCGTCCGGCAGCCAGGTATGAAGCGGGAAGACCGGCACCTTGATCGCGAACGCAAGGACGAACGCGAGAAAGAGGACGGTCTGGACGGCCATCGACGGATAGGTCAGCGTGGCGAGATCGGAGAGCAGGAACGACCATTGCCCCGCCACCGACCGGTGCCGAGCTGCGAGGTAAAGGATCGCGAGGAACATGAGGAGGCTTCCGGCCATCGTGAACAGGAAGAACTTCATGGCGGCGTAGATCCGCCGCGCGCCTCCCCAGATTCCGATGATGAAGTACATCGGAACGAGCATCACTTCCCAGAACACGTAGAAGAGGGCCAGGTCGAGGGCCGCCAGAGTTCCGTTGATCCCGGTCTCCAGCACGAGGAACGCGATCGAGAAAGCGCGGGCGCTCTTCTGGACGTGCGTCAGCGAGAAGAGGAGAGAGACCGGCGTGAGCACGACGGTCAGCAGGATCAACAGGAGCGAGATGCCGTCGATCCCCAGCGTGTAGGAGATCCCCAGCGCCGGGACCCAGTCCGACCGCTCGACGAACTGGAAGGCGCCCGAGCTGGCGTCGAACCGGGACCACAGCGGGAGGGCGAGGCCGAGCTCGACGATCGAGGCGCCGATCGCGAAGATCTTCGCCTCCCGACTCCGTCTCTCCGGAAAGAAAAGGATCAGCACCGCCGCCACGCTCGGCAGAAAGACGAGCACCGTCAGGAGGTGGGACTCGAGGATCTCCGCCATCCGCCTACCCGGCCAGCACGATCAGGAGGAGCGCCACGATCCCGATCAGGAAGGTGAGCGCGTAGTTTCGCACGTTGCCGGTCTGGAGGAATCGCAGGACGTCTCCGACCAGCTCGACGAGGAAGGCGCCCGCGTTCAGGACGCCGTCGATGATGAGGACGTCGACGACCTTCCAGAGCATCCGGGCGAGCCAGACGAACGGCCTCACGAAGAGGACGCCGTAGATCTCGTCGATCCGGAACTTCTCGGCGACCAGGCGGTAGAGGGCCGGGAAGGACGCGGCGACACGCGCCGCCGGCTCGCCCCTCCTCTTCGCGTACCAGTTCCAGGCCACGAGGATGCCGACGACGGCCACGGCCACCGAGGCTCCGATGAGAAGCCACTCCGTAACGGGCGAAAGCGCGTGCCCCGGGGGCTCGTCGGACGCCAGCCCGATCCGGGGAAAGATCGGTTCCAGAAACGCGGAAATGCGGTTGGCGCTCTTCCCGAAGACCTCGGGCATTCCCAGGAAACCGGCGACCGCGGAAAGGAAGGCGAGGACGACGAGCGGAACGGTCATCGTCGGGGGCGCCTCGTGCACGTGGGCGGCTTCTTCGGGCGTCCCGCGGAAATCACCGGCAAAAGTCAGCGAGACGAGCCGGAACATGTAGAAAGCCGTCAGGCCCGCGGTCAGGAGACCGAGCCCGAAGAGGGCCGTCTGGTGCGCGGCAAAGACCCCGGTCAAGATGGCGTCCTTGGAGAAGAAGCCGGCGAGGGGGGGTATGCCGGCGAGCGCCAGCGTCGCGACGAGAAACGTGCGATACGTGACCGGGAGGCGGCGCCCGAGCCCGCCCATGCGCCGCATGTCCTGCTCGCCTCCTAGGGCGTGGATGACGGCGCCGGAACCGAGGAACAGGCAGGCCTTGAAGAACGCGTGCGTCAGGACGTGGAACATGCCGGCGACGTAGGCTCCGACCCCGCACGCGAGGAACATGTACCCGAGCTGCGAGACGGTCGAGTACGCGAGAACCTTCTTGATGTCGTTCTGCGCAATCGCGATGACCGCCGCAAAGATGGCGGTGACGCCTCCCACGACCGCGACGACGAACATCGCATCCGGAGCGAGCCGGAAGAGGACGTTGCAGCGGGTCACCATGTACACGCCGGCGGTCACCATCGTGGCGGCGTGGATGAGCGCGGACACGGGCGTGGGCCCCGCCATGGCGTCCGGGAGCCAGACGTGGAGCGGGACCTGGGCGCTCTTGCCCATCGCGCCCAGGAAGAGCAGCAGGCAGACCGCCGTCAGTCCCGGAGCGTAGCGGCCCGGATCCGCGGCGGCGCTCTTGAAGACGGAGTCGAAGTCGAGCGTGCCGAAGAGAGAAAAGACGCCGAACATTCCGAGCAGGAACCCGAAGTCGCCGATCCGGTTGACGACGAACGCCTTTTTGCCGGCGTCGGCGGCGTATTCCCGCTCGTAGTAGTAGCCGATCAGGAGGTAGGAGCAGAGCCCGACGCCCTCCCATCCCACGAACATGAGGAGGAAGTTGTTCGCGAGAACGAGGACGAGCATCGCGAACAGGAACAGGTTCAGATACCCGAAATACCGCGCGTATCCGGCGTCGGTCTCGTCGTGCTTCATGTAGCCGATCGAGTAGACGTGGATGAAGAAGCCGACGAACGTGACGAAGGAGACCATCAGCGCGGACAGAGGATCGAGCCGGAAAGACACGTCCACCGAGAAGCTCCCGGCCGCGATCCACGGCGCTACCTTCTCGACGATCGGTGCTCCGTCGCCCGTCAGGTAGGGAATGAGGCGCGACCACGCCGCGAGGGTCGCCAGGCCGACGGATCCGGGCCCGACCGCGGAGACGAAGGACTTCCCGAGCCGGCGCCCGAGGAGAAGGCACAGGAGGAAGCCGGCGAGCGGAAGCGCCGGGACGACCCAGAGAGCGACCGTCATTTCACCACTTCAGCAGGTTGATCTTGTTGACGTCGATCGTTTCGGTGTGGCGGAAGAGCGCCACGAAGATCGCCAGTCCGACGGCGGCCTCGGCGGCCGCGATCGCGATGACGAAGAAGACGACGATCTGGCCCTCCAGGCTGTGGAGCGCGGAGGCGTAGCCGAGGATCGCGAGGTTTGCGGCGTTCATCATCAGCTCGACCGCGAGGAAGATCGAGATCGCGGTCCTTCGAAGCAGCGCCCCGGCGAGCCCGATCGAGAAGAGCGCGCCCGACGCGAGGAGGACGTCTCCCAGGGGGATTCCGTTCGGCGTCACGGGCTTCCCTCCCGCCTCGCCAGGGTGAATGCACCCACGAGCGCCGCCAGCAGCAGGATCGAGAGGGCTTCGAAGGAGAGAAGGTGATCCGAGAAGAGGAGCCGCGCGAGCGGAGCCAGGTCGGCCGGGTCGGAGGGGGCCGGGGAGGAAGGGGCTGAAGTCGCGCCGTAAGACCGCAGCGCCGCCAGGAGCGCTGCGGCAAAGACCACGATCGCGCCGGCCGAAAGGGTGTGGTGAATCGGCCGGCCCGGCGTCTGACGGACTTCCGCGGGCACGTTCAGGAGCATCAGCACGAAGAGGAAGAGGACCAGGATCGCTCCGGCATAGACGATGACCTGCACGGCCGCGATCAGCGGCGCCGACAGGAGGACGAAGGTCACCGCGAGTGCGAAGAAGGACACGACGAGCGCGAGGACGCTCTTCACCGGGTGCCGGTGGACGACCATCACGCAGGCGAACACGATGGCCATCCCGGCGGCGACGTCGAACGCGAACCGCACCGTCACAGGATCTTCCAGATCGCGAGCGCCGCGACCCAGAAGAGGTTCGCGAGCGCCAGCGGCAGCAGCGCCTTCCATCCGAGGCGCATCAGCTGGTCGTACCGGAAGCGCGGCAGCGTCCACCGGACCCACATGAAGATCCACACGAAGATGACGACCTTGACCGCGAAGACCACGACCGAGAGGAGGACTCCGCCGACTCCCGTTGGATGAAAGCCGGGCAGACCCCATCCCCCGAAGTAGAGCGTGACCGTCAGCGCCGAGGCCACGACGACGTTGATGTACTCGGCCATGTAGAACATCGCGAACTTCATGGCGGAGTACTCGGTGTGATATCCGGCGACGAGCTCTGCCTCGGCCTCCGGCAGGTCGAAGGGGAGCCGGTTGGTCTCCGCGAAAGCGGAAACGAAGAACACGACGAACCCCACGAACTGCGGCACGACGTTCCAGCCTTTGTACGGAAAACTGACCCAGCCGCCCCCCTGTTGGAGCACGACGTCGGTGAGCTTGAAGGAACCGGCGGAGAGAACCACCCCGGCGGCGGCGGTCGTCATCGCGAGCTCGTAGGAAATGATCTGCGCGCTCGAGCGGATGCCGCCGATCAGCGAGAACTTGTTGTTCGACGACCAGCCCGCCAGGACGATTCCGTAGACCGAGAGCGAGGTGAGAGCGAAGAGGTAGAGGACGCCGATGGAGATATCCGCTCCGACCAGCGGGATGACGCGTCCGCCCGCGGTGAGCGTCGCCCCGTAGGGGATGACCGCGAACGTGGTCATCGCCGCGAACGCCGCGAGGCCCGGCGCGAGCACGTACAGGAAGCGGTCCGCGTTCGACGGGATCAGGTCTTCCTTCATGAAGAACTTCACGACGTCCGCGAGCGGCTGCAGGAGGCCGAACGGACCGACGCGGTTGGGTCCCGGCCGGTCCTGGATGAGACCCGCGCCGCGCCGCTCCACCCACTGGAGCATCGGCAGAACGATCAGGATGGCGAGGACCGGGGCCAGCACGCGAAGGGCCGCGATCCCCAGGTCCGCGCCGCTCACAGTGCTCCGGTCGAGACGAACAGGCCTTTCTTCAGGAGGCCGCCGCCCGCCATCTCCTCTTCCGTGATGTGGTCGTAACCCTCGACCTCCGCCCGGATCCGGGCGCGCAGGTCGGCCGGCGTCCAGTTGCGGTCACCCCACCCGAGCGCGACCGCCAGGAGCAGGAGCAGCTCCCAGTGGGCCCGCGCCGGGGGCGGCGGCAGGAACGCCCGCTCGAACCGCTGGACGCGACCCTGGACGTTCGTGAAGGAGCCCTCCTTCTGGGCGAGCGACGATGCCGGCAGAACCACGTCAGCCACGCGGGTGAGCGCATTGGAGGTCCGCGCGGCCACCGCGAGAAACTGCGCCTTGCGGAGCAGCGCGACGGAGTCCGGATCGTCCGCGGCCGCCGAGAACGCCGCATCCGCGACGACGACTACCGCCGGAGTCCACCGCTCCTCGAGGACGTCGGGGAGCCCGTGGCCGCCGGGCCCCGGCGTCAGGCCCATGTCCCGGGCGCCCTCGAAGTTCGCCGCGGCGTGGTCTCCCTCGATCCACTCCGTCTTCGACTTCATCCGGCGGACGCGGGAGCGGTCGACCACGACGTCGCGGTTCGCGCACCCCAGGTGCTCGGAGATCTTTCTCAGCAGGTAGTTCTCCTCGTTCGAGAGGTGCGCCGACCCGAGAAAGAAGAGACTCGACGGGCCGTCCGACTCGATCGTTTCCCGGATGACGGAGGCGATCCGTCCGATGGCCGCCGGCACGATGACGTCCTGCACGTCTGCCGCGTCCCGCTCCGTCGCCTTCGAGACGTCCCGGGCGTTCAGGCTCTCCGAGAGGAAACGCCCGTAGTCGCAGAGCCAGTAGTCGTTCACGGCCGGGTTCAGCCGCGGCAAGAACCGGTAGACGACGTTGTCGCGGTTCTCGATCGAAATGTTGCAGCCGATGTTGCAGCCGGGGCAGACCGAAGGAGTCTTGGCGAGGTCGAAGACACGCCGCCGGAACCGGAACTCCTTCGTCGTGAGCGCGCCGACCGGGCAGACGTCGGCGGCGCAGGCGGACCAGTCGTTGGCAAGCGGCTTCCCATCGTGGGTCCAGACCAGCGTTCGCCCGCCGCGATCCAGGAACGTGAGCTCTCCGGTGCCCGCGATCTCCTGGCAGAAACGGATGCAGCGAGTGCACTGGATGCAGCGGGTCATGTCGGCGACGACGTGCGGCCCGATCATCGTGCGGTCGTAGCCGGCGTACTGCCGCTTCCGCTCGTCGTAGCGCGATCTCTGTTCGCCGTATCCGAACGCGTTGTCCTGCAGCTTGCACTCGCCGGCCTGGTCGCAGATCGGGCAGTCGAGCGGATGGTTGATGAGGAGGAACTCCATGTTCGCGGCCCGCGACTGGCGAACCTTCTCCGTGGTCGTCTTGACGACGAGGCCTTCCTTCAGCGGGGTCGTGCACGCCGCCTGGATCTTGGGAATCCCCTCGATCTCGACGAGACACATGCGGCACTGCCCGACGACCGTCAGCCGCGGGTGGAAGCAGAAGTGGGGGATCTCGATGCCCGCGAGCTTTGCGGCCTCGATCAGGTTGATGCCGGGAGGGACCTCGAGCGGCACGCCGTCGAAAACGACGGTGACGGTTGTCTTCTCCGTGCTCACGACTGTCGCCCGATCGCTGGAGGGAGGGAGAGGTTGCCCGTGGAAACGTTCCCCCCCTCTCTCTCGGCCGCGGGTCGCGGCCGCTCACTTGTCTTCGACCCCACCAGGCAGCGCTTGTTCTCCACGTGGTACCGGTACTCGTCGCGGAACTTGCCGATCGAGGACAGCACCGGCGCGATCGCCGCGTCCGCGAAGACGCAGATCGTCATGCCGTTGGCCATCTGGTTGGAGATCTTCTCGAGGAGGTCGATGTCCTCCGCGCGGCCCTCCCCGTCTTCGATGCGCGCGAGGACCCGGTGCAGCCAGGGAGTTCCCTCGCGGCAGGGCGTGCACTGGCCGCACGACTCGTGCGAGAAGAACTTCGCCAGGTTCGTCGCGGCGTCCACGATGCACGTGTCCTCGTTCATGACGATGATCGCGGCAGATCCCAGCATCGACTTTTTGGCGGCGAGGCCGTCGAAGTCGAGCGGGCAGTCTTCGATCTCCTCGGGCGTCAGCATCGCCGCGGACGCTCCGCCCGGGATGACCGCCTTCACCTTGCGGCCGTCCTTCATGCCCTGCCCGTAGTCGTCCCCGAAAAGAAGTTCCTTCATCTGCAGGCCCATCGGCGCCTCGTAGACTCCGGGCCGGTTGACGTGGCCCGAGAGGCAGTAGAGCTTCGGTCCCGTGTTCTTCTCGTTCCGGCCGATCTTCGCGAACCACTCGGCGCCGCGCTTCATCACGTGGGTCACGCAGCAGAGCGTCTCGACGTTGTTCACGATCGTGGGTGCGCCGAAGACCCCGAACACCGCCGGGAATGGCGGCTTGATCCGCGGCTGGCCGCGCTTGCCCTCGAGGCTTTCGATCAGGCCGGTCTCCTCGCCGCAGATGTAGGCGCCCGCTCCGCGGTGAACCGTCATGTCGTGGGAGAACCCGGATCCCAGGATGTTCTCGCCGAGAAAACCCTCCCGATACGCCTCGTCGATTGCCCGCTGCAGAATCCGAGCTCCCTCGTAGAACTCGCCGCGGATGTAGATGTACGAGTTTCGGCACCGGAGCGCGTACGCCGAAATGATCTGGCCCTCCAGGACCTGGTGCGGGTCCTTCTCCATGAGCAGCCGATCCTTGAAGGTTCCGGGCTCCGACTCGTCGGCGTTGCAGAGCAGGTAGACCGGTTTCCCCTTCGTGTCCCTGGGAACGAAGCCCCACTTGACGCCGGTCGGGAACCCGGCGCCGCCGCGGCCACGCAGTCCGGACTTCTTGACCTCCTCGGTCACTGCCTCCGGAGTCCATCCTCCGCCGAGGACTTTTCGAAGAGCCTCGTACCCGCCGTCCGCGACGTAGGTGTCTATCGACTGCGAGCGCTCCCGCCCGACCCGCGCAAGGAGGACGGCCTCGGAGGTCACGTCAGATCCTTCAGCAGAACGTCCAGCCGCGCCGCATCCATCGGCTCGTGGTAGGTGTCGTTGATCATCATCGACGGCGCGCGATCGCATCCCGCGATGCACTCGACCTCCACCAGCGTGAACCGGCCGTCTCCGGTCGTCTGCCCGAGGTCGATCCCGAGACGGTTCCGGCAATGATCGAGCAGCCGCCCGGCGCCCGCGATGTGGCAGGAAATCGACGTGCAGAACTGGAGCAGGTGCCGTCCGACGGGCCGGAGGTTGTACATGGTGTAGAACGTGAGGACCCCCGATACGTGCGCGGGCGAGAGCTCCAGGAGCCGCGCGACCTCCTCGGCCGCTTCCCGGGAGATCCAGCCCCACGTCTCCTGCGCGACCCACAGCACCGGGAGGAGGGCCGCCTGCTTCGTCGGGTAGCGGGCCAGGATGCGGTCGATCCGCTGGCGGGCCTCGAGGGGAAACTCCGCCGGCCCTCCCGCGCTTTCGAGCGTGTACCGGAGGTGCGTCACCAGTCGAACGCCCTGTTCTTCCAGAGGTAGGCGTAACCGACCGCGAGGACGGCGAGGAAAGACACCATCTCGTAGAAGAGGGGCATGCCGCCGGCGCGAAAGACCAGGGCCCAGGGGTAGAGGAACGCGATCTCGACGTCGAAGAGGATGAAGACCATCGCGATCAGGAAGAATTGAATCGAGATCCGCTTGTGGGAAGCGTCCAGGAGCGGCATCCCGCTCTCGTACGTGTCGAGCTTGCGGCGCGTGCGCAGGCGCGGGCCGAGCACCGCGGAGATAAGGATCATCGCGCCGGCGATTCCGATCGCGAAGAGCATCAGGATCAGGATCGGGAGATAGGTTTCTTCCATCCGGCGCTGCGCGGTTGTGAACTTTTTCACAAGCGCGCCGCGGGAGTCAACGGGACGATCGGGCTACGATCCCCGCGTGGAGAACGACTTTCGTCCGGTCGCGCTCGTGCCGGCGTATCAGGCGGCCGCGACGGTGCGGGCGGTCGTCCGCGGGCTGCGTCAACACGTGCCGCGGGTCGTGGTGGTCGACGACGGATCCACCGACGCGACCGCGGAGGAAGCGAAGCGAGCGGGCGCCGAAGTGCTCCGGCTCGCCGCGAACGGAGGCAAGGGAAGCGCTCTACGGGTGGGGCTCGCCGCGATTCTCGCGGGGGACGCGAGCCACGTCGCCTTCGTCGACGCGGACGGCCAGCACGATCCGGACGACCTTCCCCGGCTCTTCGAAGCAGCCCGCGCGGGGGACGACTTCGTCATCGGCTCGCGGATGGACGGCCGGGATAGCATCCCGGCGGTCCGGTTTCGAACCAACGAGATCGGCAGTCGGATCCTGACCCGGATGACCGGGCACGACGTCGAGGACGGTCAGTCCGGCTACCGCGTGATCGCCGCGCCGCTCCTCCGACGGTTCTCGCTCTCCTCCCGCGGTTTCCTGATCGAGACCGAGATTCTGTTGAAGGCGGCGAAGCACGTCCGCCGCTTCGCGAACGTCCCCGTGCGCGCGATCTACGGGTCGGCCGGCTCGCACTACCGTCCGTTCCGCGACACGTGGATCATTTCGTGGGGCGCGGTCTATTACAAAGTGTTCGAGACGGACTGAGCGGCGGCCCGGCGACTACAATCTCGCCCTCGTGTCGCAACCCCGGATCACTCTCCTCCGAACGCCCGGCCCCGCTCCGCGGGTGCTCACGATCGACGCGGAAGACTGGTTCCACGTCTGCGGCGAGGACTACTACTCCGACTGGCGGCGCTGGGACTCGTTTCCTTCCCGGATCGAGAAGACGTTTCTCGAGCTCCTCGACGTCCTGGAGGATGGCGGGCACCGGGCCACGATCTTCTTTCTCGGGTGGGTTGCGCGGAAACGTCCCCACCTGGTCCGCGAGGCCGTTCGCCGGGGGCACGAGGCGGCGGTGCACGGCGACCGTCACCGCCGCGCCGACGAGATGACGCCCGCGGAGTTCCGGGAGGATCTTCGCCGCGCGCGAGCCTCCATCGAAGACGCCGCGGGAGCGCCCTGCACGACCCACCGGGCGGCGGAGTGGTCGATCCGACATCCCGGCGATCCGGCGCTCGCGATCCTCTGCGAGGAGGGTTTTCGCTGCGACGCCTCCGCGACCCCGGTGCCGCCGCTCGGAAGGTTCGACAACCCGCTCGGCCCCTATCGCGTGGAGGGGACGGCCGGCGCAATCGTCGAGATCCCGCCGCTCACGGGACGCGGCTTCGGCCGGCGGCTGCCGGTGGGAGGGGGTTGGCCCTTCCGGTTGCTCCCCGAGGCGCGGATCGCGGCAGCCGAGCGGGCATATCGCGATCGGGGACACCCCGCGGTCTTCACGTTCCACCCGTGGGAGTTCGACTCCGAACACCCCCGAATGGAGGGCCTTCCCCCTCTTCTTCGGACGGTCCACTTTCTGGAGCTCCGGGTCCTGCCGGATCGCTTCCGCCGGTGGCTGTCCCAGGACCGTTGCGCCGCCGTAAGAGACGTTCTCGGTTCTCTCGAAGCCGCATGAACGCGCCGGGCTTTCTCTTCTCGGGCCAGCTCGCCGAGGTCGTGGGAATGGGCCGCGACTTCTGGGAGTCGGACCCGGAGGCCCGCGAGCTTTTTCTGCGCACGTCGGAGCGGTGCGACCGCGACCTGGAGAAGATCCTTTTCGAGGGACCCGCCGACGCCCTCCACGAGAACCTCGCCGCGCAGGCCGGCGTGTACCTCGTTTCCACCCTGGCAGCCCGGGCCCTGGAGAAGGAAGGCGTCCGGCCCGGCGCCACGGCGGGATACAGCCTCGGCAACTACGCGGCCCTCGTGGCCGCGGGAGCGGTTTCCTACGAGGACGCACTGGACGTGCTGATCGCGGTCTGGCGGGAGACCGAGCGGCTCGGGATCCGCGGCTCGATGGGAGCCGTGGTCGGCGCGCGGCGGGAAACGGTGGACGAGGTCTGCGCCGGCCTGCGCGGTCGGGACCTGCCAGTGTGGATCGGGAACGTGAATGCCTCGACCCAGTTCGTTCTGACGGGCCGCTCCGACGCGGTTCGGGAAGCCCTCGCCCTCCTCGCCCCGAAATCTCTGACGGTCCTGGCGCTCTCCATGAGCTGGCCGATCCACAGCCCGCTCATGGAACCGGTCGCCGAGGCGCTCGCCCCGGTCGTGGCCGCGTGCCGATCGATCCGGGACCCGGCCATTCCCTACTACGGCCCGGATGGCCGGCGCGCCCGCACCGGCGAGAGGGTCCGCGAGCTCCTCGCGACGGAGTTCATCCACCCGACACTGTGGAACGAAACCTACGAGGCGATGGTCGAAGACGGTCTCCGCTCGTTCGTCGAGGTCGGACCCGGAGACATGCTCTCCAAGATGTCGCGGTGGATCGACCGGACCACGACCTGCCGGCCGGCCGGATCCCTTGCCGCGATCCGCGCCCTCTCGGATAGTCTCAGTGGCGCATGAAAACAGCTCTCGTGACGGGCGGGTCCCGCGGAATCGGACGCGCCATCGCGGACGAGCTCGTGACGGCGGGCCACCGCGTCGTCGTGTGTTACCGGCAGGACGAGGCCCGCGCCGCTCGAACGGTCGAAGAGCTGCGCGCGAGAGGGGGAGAGGCGGTGGCGATCGCGGCCGACGTAACGAAGGCGGCTGAGGTCCGGAGCCTGGGCGAGCGGATCGCCTCCGAGTTCGGGGGCGCGGACATCCTCGTCAACAACGCCGGCGTCATCCGGGACGCGCTCTTCCCCTTCATGAAAGAGGAGGACTGGGACTTCGTCCTGGACACCGACCTGAAAGGGGCCTTCCGGGTGACGAAGGCCGTCGTCCGCGGCATGCTTCACAAGGGGTGGGGAAGGATCGTCAACGTCGTTTCGGTCTCCGGGATTTCGGGACACCCCGGCCAGACGAACTATTCCGCCGCCAAGGGAGGGTTGATCGCCTTCACGAAGGCGCTCGCTCTCGAGCTTGCCACCCGCCAGATTACGGTGAACGCGGTGGCGCCGGGCCTCGTGTCGACCGAGATCATTGCGCACCTGAAGGAGGAAGCGCGGGACGAGTTCGTCCGGCGAATCCCGATGGCGCGCTTCGGGACGCCCGAAGAGATCGCGGCCGTCGTCGGCTTTCTCGTTTCGGACCGGGCCTCGTACGTGACCGGACAGGTCTGGCGGGTGGACGGGGGAATGGCCTGAGGCACAGCGACCGGGGAGCGCGGCTATAATTTTCGTTTCGAGGAGACCCGATGACCGATGACAACCTGGCGCCGCGAGTCAAAGAGCTGATCGTGCGGCGCCTGAAGCTCGAGATCGACCCGGCCTCGATCCAGGACGACGCTCCGCTCTTCGGAGAAGGGCTGGGACTCGACTCGATCGACGCCCTCGAGCTCGTTCTCGGCCTGGAGCAGGAGTTCGGGATCAAGGTCGAGGACGAAGAAGTCGGCGTGAAGGCTTTCTCCTCCGTCAATGCGCTGGTCGATTTCATCGAGCAGAAAAAGACGGCCTGATGACGCCGGAGCTTCCGCACGCGTACCCGTTCCGCTTCGTGGACGCCGTCCTCACTCCGCCGGGCGAGGACTTCTCGGAGGGGCAGGTCTCGGCCGCGGTCACCGTGAACGGACGCTTTACCGCGGGGAACGACGCGGGCGCGGGGGCCGCGCTTCTGGCGGAAGCGATCGCCCAGGCGGCGCTTCTCCTCCAGGGCGGAGATCCCGAGGTGGGCCGTCGGGGATTCCTCGCCGGGATCGATGGCTTTCGCGTCGATCGCCTGCCGCAGCCCGGCGACCGGCTGCAGATCGACGTCCGCCTGACCGCGCGATTCGGTTCGATCGTCAAATTCGAGGGGGAAGTCCGTTCCGGTTCGGAAACTCTCGCGCGCGGAGGAATCCTCGTGCGCCAGGGAGATTCGTGACGAACCGGCGGATTTCCCGCCGATAGCCGTGTTCGTCGAAGACGACGAGCCCGGCGGCACGACTGTCCTCAAGATCGCCGGCATGGTGAAGGCCGGCGAGACGGTCCGGGAGCTCGAGAGCAGCCTCGAGCGCGCCGCAGCCGAGCGGACGGGGGCCGTGATTCTCGACCTCACGGACCTCGAGTACATGGATTCGACCGCCGTGGGAATCCTCGTGGGCTTCCTGCACCGCCTGAAAGCGGAAGATCGGGATCTGCTCCTGGTCAAGCCGCGGGAGCGGATCGCCTCCTTGCTGCACGTCGCCAACCTCGACTCGCTCTTCGAGATCTACGAAACGGTCGAGCAGGCGCGCGCGGCCCTGGAGGACAAGGAGGACGACACCGGTGCCCGCTGAAGTTGCGGTGGCGATCGAGTGCACGGCGGAGCCGCCGCACCGGTTCGCCCTGGCCGAGCGCAGCCGCGTCGGGAACGGAATCCTGGTGACCCTCCGACGGCTGGACGAGCCCTATCCGCCCCGGAACATTTTCATCACCAACCGAGAGATGAAGATGGGCTACGAAAACGTCTACAAGGCGTGCTTCGTGTGCGTGGACCGCGGTCTGCGGGAGAACGCCATTTCGTTGCCGAAGGATCAGATCGAGACGGGCCTTCCGCCGCTCTGAGCCCGGCGTCCGGGCGTCGGTTCCGGCTCGGGTTCCTCGGGCACTTCTTCCGGCTGTTCCTCGTCGCCCTGCTCCAGCTCCGGAACGGTGGGGGACGGCAACGGCCGAGGCGTGCCCACGATTTCCACCACGATCCGACGCGCGGGCCCCGAATTCCCGGGCGTCGGCGTGATCGCCATCGGCGCCACCGGCACGACGATCTGAGTGGATCGCTCGACCAGCGCGCGGCCGGACCGGGAGGTCCTCTCGACGACGACGGGCAGCGATGGCGTGACCGTGGGAGGAGCGTCCGCCGGCGTCGGGACGTTCTCGCCGATCACGGGGACCGGGGCGGCGGGCGGGGGCAGCGACTCCGCGGGGGGAACCGGCGGAGCGCGCCGGCCGAAGCGGCCGGCCGAGTATGCCAGCGCGCCGATGACCAGAACGAAGACGATCAGCCCGGCGACGAGGCCCGGCGGAATTCTGCCTTCGCGGTCCATGTCCGGACCATTTTGCACC
>JBBQKV010000024.1:0-26566 GCA_038327245.1 Acidobacteriota bacterium | reverse complement strand
TGAAATCTGTCCCCAGATTTACCGCGCGGCCTACTTCTTCTTCTTCGCGTTCTCGGCGATCTTCGCCCGCTGCCGTTCCTCCTGCTCGCGGAGCTCCGGCGTGAACTCGGCGCCGAAGTCCTCCGCCTCGAAGACCTGCCGGATCTCGACCTCGGTGTCCACGAACGGGGCGCGCTTCAGCCACTCGATGGCCTCTTCCTTCGACTTCACCTGCCAGAGCCAGAAGCCGGCGACGAGCTCCTTCGTCTCCGCGAAAGGTCCGTCGATCACGGTCTTCTTCCCTCCGGAGAACCGGACCCGCGCTCCCTTCGAGCTCGCCTGGAGCCCCTCCCCCACGAGCATCACCCCCGCTTTGGTCAGCTGCTCGTTGAATTTCCCCATATCCTCGAGGAGCTTCCGGTCCGGAAGGACCCCCGACTCCGAGTTCTTGTCCGCCTTGACGACCACCATGACTCGCATCTTCGTATCTCCTTTCGTTTCAGCCTGGAGCCGGGTCCGCCGACCCTCCGGCAACCCCTTCTCCTACTTTCACGACGAACGGGGCTCGGCGGGATCGACACGCCGGACGACTTTTTTTGGTCGCTAGAAGCGCTGGTCGTCCGCGGACGGGCCGTAGATGGCGGGCACGGGCACGCCATTCAGCCGGAGACACATGGTCAGCTGCCCACGGTGGTGAGCCTGATGCGTGAAGGTGTCGGCGATCACGACGTACCGCGGATTCTCCATGACCGTTTGCCCAGCGATGAGAAGCCGCCACGGCGTCATCAGGTGCTCGTCGGTCGTGTTCGCGAGAGCCCCGCGCGCCGCGGCGACGGCCCCCTCGAACGCCTGGAGCAGCGTCTGATTCGTGTCCGTCGCGGGCGGCCTGAATCGCGCGCCGCCGGGCGGGTTCAAGTCCAGCTCGTCCTGCGAGACCGCCAGGCGCGCTCGTCACCAGCGCAACGCTAGGCGATGCCGTACTTCTGCAGCCTGGAGTAGAGCTGGGCGCGCGTGATGCCGAGGAGGCGCGCCGCCTGCGCCTTGTTGTTGCGGGCGTCCTTCAGAGCGCTTTCGACCAGCTGGCGCTCGACGTCGCCCAGGCTCTGGCCCGGCATCGCACCCGACGTCCGCCCTCGCCCGCTTCCGGTTCCCGGCAGCGGCAGGTGTTCCGCGCTGATCAGCGCGCCGTCACAGAGGATGATCGCGCGCTCGATCGCGTTGCGGAGCTCCCGGACGTTGCCCGGCCAGGCGTAGGCGAGCAGGGCGTCGCGCGCTTCCTTCGAGATTCCGGCGCAGGTCCCGACCTTCGGACCGATCTCCCGGATGAAGCCTTCCGCGAGAAGGAGGATGTCCTCCTTGCGCTCCCGCAGCGGCGGCAGCGCCATCTCGAACACCTTCAGCCGGTAGTAGAGGTCCTCGCGGAACTGTCCGGAGGCGAGCGCCGCCGTGATGTCGCGGTTCGTCGCAGCGATCACCCGCACGTTCGCCCTCTGGACCCGCGAGCCTCCGAGCCGCTGAAACTCGCGCTCCTGCAACACCCGCAGGAACTTTGCCTGCACGGACGGCGACATCTCCGCAACCTCGTCCAAGAAAAGCACGCCGCCCGTGGCCTGCTCGATCTTCCCGGCGCGCGACTGGAGCGCCCCGGTGAAGGCGCCGCGCTCGTAGCCGAAGAGCTCCGACTCGAGAAGCTGCTCGGGCAGCGCCGCGCAGTTCAAGGCCAGGAAGGGTTTGCCGGACCGCGGCGACGCCGCGTGGATTGCGCGCGCCACGACCTCCTTGCCGGTGCCGGACTCCCCGGTCAGGAGCACGGTCGCTTCGGTCGGCGCGACCCGGGATACGAGATCCAGAACCTCGCGCCAGAGCCGGGATTTCCCGATGATCTGCCGGGCACCGCCGATCGAGGCGAGCTGCTCGGTGAGCGCCGCGACCCGGCCTTCCAGGCGGATGGCTTCCTCGCGCGCCTCGGCCGCGAGCCGCGCCTCCTCCGCGATCTTCTCGTGAGAGAGGACGAGGGCCACCTGGTCCGCGATCCGCCGCGCGATGTCGGCGTCCTCCTCGCGGTACTGCGCAACGTGCCGTGACAGGAAGTTCAGGCCGCCGACGATCTCGCCCTCGAGCCGGATCGGGACCCGGAGCAGAGATCGAATCCCGTCCTGCTTCATGAGCTCGAACTTCTCGGTGCAGCAGCCCGGCTCGAGCCGGATGTCCCGCACCAGGAAGAAGCTCCACTCCGCGCTCTCGCGCGTTTCGTCGTCGATGGGAATGACCTTCGGAAGGGCCGGCGCGCGCTCTCCGGTCAGGGCGTGGAGACGGATGGTCTTGCGGTCCTTCGAGAGCAGGCCGAGCGCCATCCGGTCGTGGGGGAGGATCCCCGAGACGGCCGCGGAGAGCTGGTCGAAAACCTCGCGGATGTCGAGCGCTTTCGAGAGCATCGGGAGCAGCGCCTCGAGCGCCTCGCTCCGCTGGCGCCGCTCGCGCTCCATTCCGAACAGCTGTTCGTGCTGCAGCGCAAGGGCGACGAGGTCGGCAATCGCGCGGACCGTATCCTCGTCCTCCGGAAGGTAGGCGTCGGGCTCGGTCGAGGCGAACCACATGCTGCCGAGCGGACGCGGCCCCGGAAGGAGCGTCGCGATCAGCGAGCGGCAGCCGAGCTCGATCGCGCGTTTGTCCAGCGCGAAGGCGGGGTCGAGGAACCTCGCCACGTCGGAGTGGCGGACGACCTGCCCGATCTCGGGGAGGCGGAACTGCGGCGAAACGTCGGACCGGCGATAGCGCAGGCCCATCTCCTCCAGGGCGCCCTTTCCGATGACGGAGTAGACCGAGAAGGTCTCGTCCTCGGGGCGGGCGTCGACCGGGAGGTCCGGGTCTTCCGTGACGTTGACGCCCATGGTGTCGAACGGAAGTGCCAGCCGCGCCGCCTCCGCGACGCGCGCGAAGACGTCCTTGAGATTCAGGCTCTCTCCCACCGCCCGAGCGATGGCCGAGAGAGCCGGCGCCAGTCCCTCCTCGCGGGACGGGCGACTCGGCCGGACGCGCGCCGCGGCGGGTTCGGCGATCGCGCTCAAACCGCCACTTCCACCAGCTCCGGCGCGGACTTCTCTCCGTTTTCGTCGACGGACTCGACCTTCTTGTGCTTCCGCGCGACCAGCACGTAGATCGCCGGCACGAAGAACAGCGTGAAGACCGAACCGATGATCATGCCCGACACGAGCGTGATACCGATCGAGTTGCGCGCTCCGGCCCCCGGCCCCCTGGCGAACACGAGCGGCATGTGCCCCATCACCGTGGCGGCCGTCGTCATGAGGATCGGGCGCAGCCGGGTCGTGGCCGCCTCGATGACGGCGTGCACCTTGTCGCGTCCCTCCTCCTGCAGCTTGTTGGCGAACTCCACGATCAGGATTCCGTTCTTCGCCACGAGGCCCACGAGCGTGATGAGGCCGATCTGGCTATATATGTTGAGCGTCGTCGCACCCAGGAACGGGAAGAGCAGCGCGCCGGAGAGGGCGAGCGGCACCGACCCCGCCAGGATGATGAACGGGTCGCGGAAGCTCTCGAACTGCGCGGCGAGGACGAGGTAGATCAGGATCGCGGACAGAAGGAAGGTTCCGAGGAACTTGCTCCCCTCCGTGCGCAACTGTCGGGACTCGCCCGCATAGTCCACCGTGAAACCCTGGGGCAGGATCTTCGCGGCCTCGGTCTCGAGCATCGTGAGCGCAGTGCTCAGCGAGACGCCCGGGGAAATGACGCCCTGGATGCGCACCGCGTTCAACTGCTGGAATTTCTTCAGCTCGCGCGGCTCGGTTGTCGTCTTGAGAGTAGCGAACGTCGAGAGCGGCACGAGCTTGTCGTCCTTCCCGGTGACGTAGATGCCCGCGAGCTGGTCGGGCGTCAGCCGCTCGGAGCGCTTGACCTGGGGGATGACCTTGTAGCTGCGCCCCTGGATCGAGAACCGGTTGACGTAGTTGCCTCCCAGGAGCGTCGAGAGGTCCTGTCCGGCCCGGGAGAGGTCGACCCCCTGGGAGCGCAGCTTGTCGCGATCGAACACGACCTCGGCCTGCGGCTGGTCGAACTTCAGGTCCGAGTCGGCGAACATGAAGAGGCCGCTGGCGAATGCCTTCCCGACGAGCTGGTTCGCGAAGTCCGCGAGCTGCTGCGGCTCGGCGGTCGACGCGATGACGAAGTCGACCGGGAAGCTGCCGCCCCCCGGGAGCGGGGGCGGGACGAGCGAGATGACGCGAAGTCCCGGAATCTTCGAGAAGCCCATCGCGGCCTCGACCTGCAGCTGCTGGGTGCTCTTCTTCCGCTCGCTCCACGGCTTCGTCACCAGGCCGCCGAAGCCGCCGGTCGGAAACGTGATCTGGAAGACGCTCTTGTACTCGGGAAAGGAGCGGTAAACGTCGAAGACCTGCTTCGTGTAGAGCTTCGTCTGGTCGAGGGTCGAGTTCGCCGACGCCTGGATGATCCCGAAGACCACGCTCTGGTCTTCCTTGGGAGCGAGCTCGCGCCCCGAAAACATGTAGAACGGAATCATGAGCGCGACCACGATGGCCCAGACCGTGAAGAGGATCGGCCGGTAGTTGAGCGCTCCCGTGAGCCATCGCGTATAGGTGCGGCGAACGGCCTCGAACCGGCGGTTGATGACACCCGCGAGGCCCCGGTCCGGGTCGCCCGCCCGCAGCAGCTTCGACGCCATCATCGGGGAAAGCGTGAGCGCGACCACGCCCGAGATGATCACGGCGCCGGCGAGCGTGAACGCGAACTCCCGGAAGAGCGCGCCGGTCAGGCCGCCCTGGATTCCGATCGGCAGGTACACCGCGGCGAGCGTGATCGTCATGGCGATGATCGGGCCGACGAGCTCGCGCGCCGCCTTGATCGCGGCCGGGAAAGGTTTTTCCCCCAGCTGGATGTGGCGCTCCACGTTCTCGACCATGACGATCGCGTCGTCGACGACGAGACCGACCGACAGGACGATCGCGAGCAGCGTCAGCAGGTTGATCGTGAAGCCGACCATCAGCATCAGGAAGACCGCTCCGACGAGCGAGAGCGGGATCGCCACGATCGGGATGAGGACCGAGCGCCACGAGCCGAGGAACAGGAAGATCACGACGACGACGATCAGAAGCGTTTCGCCCAGCGTCGTCACCACCTCCCGGATCGAGTCGCGGATGTACTCCGTCGAGTCGTAGGGGATCCCGAGGGTCATTCCGACCGGCAGCTGGGCCTGGATGTCGGGCACCGCTTTGCGCACGCGATCGACGACGTCGAGCACGTTCGCGTTCGGCAGGACCCAGATTCCCATGAAGGTCGCGGTCTGGCCGTTGAAGCGGACGTCCTGCTCGTAGTTCTCGGCCCCGAGCTGGACGTCGGCGATTTCGCCCAGCCGCACGACCGTGCCGTCCTTCTCCTTGATGACGAGCTGGCGGAATTCCTCGGGCGTCTTCAAGGCCGTGTTGGCCACGAGGTTCACCGAGACCATGGAGCCCTTCGTGCTCCCGAGCGCCGAAAGGTAGTTGTTGTTCGCCAGGGCGTTCTGGACGTCGGACGGCGAGATGCCGAGCGACGCCATCCGCTCGGGCTTCAGCCAGACCCGCATCGCGAACGTCCGGCCGCCCAGGATGTCGGCACGCTGAACGCCGCTCACCGCGGAGAGCTTCGGCTGCACCACGCGCGTCAGGTAGTCCGTGATCTGGTTCTGGTCGAGCGCGCTCGAGGCGAAGCCCATGTACATCGCGGCGAACCGCGAATCCGCGGTCTGGAGCTCGATGACCGGCGCCTGCGCCTCCGGGGGCAGGTCGTTGCGGACCTGCGAAACCTTCGTCTGGATCTGGGTCAGGGCGGCGTTGCTGTCGTAGTTCAGCTTCAGGTGGACCTGGATCGTGCTCAAGCTCTGCGCGCTGGACGACTCGATGTAGTCGATGCCGTCGGAGCTCGCGATGACCCGTTCGAGCGGCGTCGTGATGAAACCGCGGACGAGGTCCGCGTTGGCGCCCACGTAGACCGTGGTCACCTGGACGACCGCGATGTCGCTGCGCGGGAACTGCCGGACGGAGAGAGACCGGATGGCCTGGAGTCCGGCGATCAGGATGACGAGGTTGACGACGACCGCGAGAACGGGCCGTTTGACGAAGAGGTCGGTGAATTTCATTTTGATTCCCTTTTCACGATCCGGGGCTTTTCCACTCCACTGTCATCCCGAGCGAAGCGAGGGATCTCTCCCTCGAAAAGCGAGAGATTCCTCGTCGCTTCGCTCCTCGGAATGACACGCAAGGGGATCAGCTGTCCTCCGGCCTCGGGGCCGGGTTGTTGGAGGGTTGCACCTTGTTGTTGACGAGCACCGCGCCGCCGTTGCGGAGCTTGAAGACCCCGGAGGTGACCACTTCCTCCCCGGGCTTGACGCCGGAGACGACCGCGACCTGGTCGCCGCGCGAGGCGCCCAGCTTCACGAACTGCTGGCGCACGCCGCTGTAGGTCTTCCCGTCCGGACCCTTCATCGGGCCGACGATGAAGACCGAGTTGCCGTACGGCGCGTAGGCGATGGCCGACGTCGGCAGCGCGACGACCGATGTCGGCGCGCCCAGGACGACCTCCGCCTGGACGAACATCCCCGGCCGGAGCTTCCCGTCGGAGTTCGAGAGCGTCGCCTGGACCTGGATGTTACGCGTGGACTCGTCGACGACCGAGTTGACCGCCGTGATCTTCCCGGTCGCGGGCGAATCGATTCCCTCGGCGGTCACGTGGACGTCCGCGCCCTGTCGAAGGTTTGCGACCTGCTGCTGCGGAACCGAAAAGTTCACGTACACCGGGTCGAGCGACTGGAGCTCCACGATCGGGTCGCCCGCCTTCAGGTACTGGCCCAGATTGACTTGGCGAAGGCCGAGCACACCGGTGAACGGCGCCCGAATGGTCTTACGTCCGATCGCGGCGCGCATTTCTCCGGTCTGCGCGACGGCCTGCGTGTGCTCGGCGGCCGAGCGGTCGTAGTCGGCCTGAGAAGTGATCCCCTGTTCGCGCAGACCGCGCATGCGCTCGAAGTTCACGTTGGTCAGGTTGCGCTGCGCCTCGGCGGACTGGAGCTGCGCCTGCTCCTGCCGGGTATCGAGGCGGACAAGCACGTCGCCGGCGCGGACTTTTTTTCCGGAATCGAATTCGATCCGCGAAACCAGCCCGGGCAGGTCGGCGCTCACCATCACGCCGTGAACCGCTTCAACCGTGCCGATCGCCGAGACGCTCGCGGGCCACTGGTCCTGCCGGGCCGTAACCGTGGTGACGGCTTCCGGCGGCATCTGGAAGGAGGCTTGCTGGGCGATCCCCTTCTTGATCTGCCGCGCCTTGACGAAACCGACGACCGCGATGAAGACGGCCAGGCCGGCGAGAACCAGAATCATTCGCTTTTTCATGAAACCTCCCCCATTCCACCTGATGACTTATAGCCAGCCGGTTGCCAGCGACTCCGGCAGTCACCAGCCCGGCCAAGTTGCTGAGGACGAAGAACTTCCACCCTACCTGTCCGCCTCCTCGGATCTGGCGACCCGCTCGATCCTGTCGAAATATCGCCAGAGTGTCGATTATTCCGCACTTCAGCCTCCCTTACGCCTCCAAGAGATAGACGATCGGCGGCCGACCGGTTCGACCGGGATTCCCTTGCCGTTCCCTACCGCGGCCGCCATCGAATGAGATCGAGAGGGATGCATTCGACCTTCCGCGTTCACCACGCGATGCCAGGGAACCGGGCTGCGATCGTCGAGAGCGGCTAACGCGTACCCGACGAGACGCGCCTGGCCGGGCCATCCGGCGAGCCTCGCGACCTGCCCGTACGTCGCGACCCGACCGCGCGGAATGCGCGATACCACCGAATAGATCCGCCGATAGCCGGAGACCGCCGCGGACATGGGAACGGAGACTAGCTCGCCGGAAGGACGCGCGCGATCAGGAGCGTCCTGTCGTCCTGCTGGAGTGCGCTCAACGAACCGTCTTCAGGCGTGCGAACCTCCGGCTCTGATCGTGCTGTAGTTCGGGTGAATCGGGAATGACGAAAGGAACATCCATGACCGAGAGAAGAGAATCGGCGCCGACGCCCGTCCTGGAACACGCGGGCAGGTTCGAGGTCCGCGGGTATGCCGCACCGGCCGTGCGGGCGCCGCTCGGCCCGTTCACCTTCGAGCGCCGGGCGCCCGGCCCGAACGACGTGCGGATCGACATTCTCTACTGCGGCGTCTGCCACAGCGACATCCACCAGGCGCGCGACGAGTGGGGCGGCTCGATCTTCCCGATGGTTCCGGGGCACGAGATCGTCGGAACCGTGGCGGAGGTTGGAAGCGGCGTCCGGAAGTGGAAGGCCGGCGACACGGTCGGAGTCGGCTGCTTCGTGAATTCCGACCGCGTGTGCGAGGCCTGCAAGGCCGGCGAGGAGCAGTACTGCGAGACGGGCATGACACCGACTTACAACGGTTACGAGCGGGACGGAAAGACGCCGACTTACGGCGGCTACTCGACGGCCATCACCGTGGATGAGAACTACGTCCTGCGCATTCCGGAGGGCATACCGCAGGACGGCGCCGCTCCGCTCCTGTGCGCGGGCATCACGACCTACTCACCGCTGCGCCACTTCGGGGTGAAGGCGGGAGACAAGGTCGCCGTAGTCGGCCTGGGCGGTCTCGGGCACATGGCCGTGAAGCTCGCGAAGGCCATGGGCGCGAACGTCACCGTGCTCAGCCACTCGCCGGGCAAGCGGGAGGACGCATTGCGTCTGGGCGCGGATGATTTCCTCTCCACGAAAGACCCCGCCGTGTTCGAGAAGAATGCCGGACGGTTCGACTTCATCCTCGACACCGTTTCGGCCAAACACGACTACAACGCGTACCTCGGCCTTCTCCGCCGCGACGGCACGATGGTGCTGGTGGGCGCCCCCGACGAGCCGGCGCCGTTCGCCGCATTCTCGGTCATTTCAAAGCGCCGGCGGCTGGCGGGGTCCGCCATCGGCGGGATCCGGGAGACCCAGGAGATGCTCGACTTCTGTGCCAGCCACGGCATCGCCTCGGACGTGGAGGTGATCCCGATCCAGAAGATCAACGAGGCGTGGGAGCGAACCGTCCGGAGCGACGTCCGCTACCGGTTCGTGATCGACATCGAGAGCCTGCGCGGCGAGTGAGTCTCGTCAAGTCGGCGGAATGAGCCGCCGATTCCGTCGCGTTTCCAGAGGGCGAGGACCGCGCAGAGAAGAGACTTTCGATGCCGCCACGCCCGACGTTGACCCGACGCACGCTCCTTTCGTCCCTCGCCGCGGCCGGCGTGGCCTCGACTCTGCGTCCCCTGTCCCCGGCGCCCGTGCGCGGCCCTCTGCTCACGCGGCCGATCCCGTCGACCGGCGAGCGCCTGCCGGTCTGTCCGTGCCAGTATCGAGAGCCCTGAACCGCCGCCGACGAACGTGACGACAATACTGGTGTAATCCGATGCTAGGCTCGGGAGAAACAGAGCGCGATGGATAGCGAAGCGACCGAAGAGATCAAACGACACTTCGATGTCGTGGCCGAGAGTCTCCGGATGGAAGTCCGGGAGCTTCGGGCCGAGATCCAGGACGTCCGGCGGCACTCGGACGTCATTGCCGAGAGCCTGCGGAGCGAGATCCGGATCGTGGCTGAAGGTGTTACGGGTCTGGATGAGAAATCTACTCAGGAGTTCCGTAACGTCCGCGAGGAGATCGGCGAGGTGAAGAGCATGCTCCGTCTCTCCTATGGGGACCTCGACCGGCGAGTCCGGACGCTCGAGGACGCCAAGCCCTCCTGACGCAGGATCTCCGATGACCTCCCGCAATCCGGCCGCCGCCTCCGCGTTTCGGCGACTCCACGAGGGCGGGCTGCTTGTCCTCGCCAACGCGTGGGACGCTGGGAGCGCCCGGCTGATCGAGAGCCTGGGCGGGAAGGCAATTGCCACCAGCAGCGCCGCCGTGGCGTGGTCGCACGGTTACGCGGACGGAGATCTGCTGCCGGTGCCGCTTCTCGTGGCGACCGTCGCCGAGATCGCGCGGTTGGTGAGCGTCCCGCTTTCGGTCGACGTCGAGGGCGGCTACTCGACCGATCCCACCGCGGTTGCTGGCACGGTCGCGGCGGTGATCGACGCGGGCGGCGTCGGGATCAACATCGAGGACGGGACCGGTGAACCCGACCTTCTGTGCGCGAAGATCGAGAAGTCGAAGGCGGCGGGCGCCCGGCTCGGCGTCGAAGTCTTCGTGAACGCCCGGGCCGACGTCTACCTGCGCGACCTCGCCCCCGTGGAGCGGCGGCTCGAGGAGACGCTGGCTCGCGCGGGACGCTACCGCGCCGCGGGCGCCGACGGAATCTTCGTGCCGGGAGTGACGGACGCGAACGAGATCCGGACGATCGCGGCGACGGTCGGGCTGCCGCTGAACGTTCTCGCCCGGCGCGGCCTCCCGGACGGTTCCGCGCTCGAGGCGCTCGGAGTGCGACGCCTGAGCGCCGGCTCCGGCGTGGCGACCGCGGCCCTCGGAAGAATTGCGTCGCTCGCCGCGGAGTTCCTCCGTACTGGCGCCTCCGATCCGCTGTCAGAAGGCGCGAAGCCGTATGCCGAGATCAATGCCCTGATGGCGGGACGCTGAGGGAAACCGGGGACAGACCCCGGTTTCCAACACGGTCTTGCTTGAAGAAGAGTGCGACCGGAAACCGTGGTCTGTCCCCAGGCCTGACCCCGCGGAATTACCTCGCCGGAGAGAACGACGGCGAGTTGAAGAGGTGGAGCGCCAGGACGACGGCGGTAGCCCAGAGTGCGCGGCCGCCGAAGGTCTTCTCCGCTTTCGCGCGGGCCACGTAGTACGCGCAGAAGAGGCCGATCACCGCGAGCTCCCCCCACCACCAGCCCACCGGCAGGCGCTTCCAGAGGCCCAGGCCCAGGTGAACCGTCGAGAACGGCCAGAGAGCCAGGTCCGGCGGGTGCATCGGAAGGTCCAGCAGGAAGTGCGAGAAGACCGCGGCGCCCACGGCCACGCCGGCCGCGCGGCTTTGCCGCCCGAAGGGAATCGCGAGAAGCCCGGCCCACAGGAGTGACATCACCAGCGAATGGGACCAGTCGATGAAGTCGAGAGAGAAACCGGGCGCCACGCCCGGCGTCATGCGGACCCTTTCGATACGGAGCATCACGAAAATGCCGCAGAGCACGTCGAGGAATCCGACGCCGAGGAGAAGCGCCCACGTCGGGGCGCGAGGCTCCTTCGCCTTGATCGCGAGCGCCGCCGCGAAGTGGCCCGCGTACATCAGTCTTTCCGGCGCCGGGGGCGATCGAGCCAGGCGAGCAGCGGGACGGGCACGAGGAACCCGATCAGGCAGAAGAGACCGAAACCCACCGGAGTCATGGAACTGCCCCGATTCTCCCCCAGAACGCGATGCTGTCATCCCGAGCAAAGCGAGGGATCTCTCCCTGAGTAGTGAGATTCCTCGTCGCTGCGCTGCTCGGAATGACGGGGTTGATTACCCCACCTGGCGCGCCATCTGCGGCGAGGGCTTCTCGCTCTTTGCCCGATCCTTCGAAAGCATCGCGTACACGGTGGGCGTGACGACGAGCGAGAACAGCAGCGCGACTGCCAGGCCGCCGATGACCGCGATCGCCAGCGGCTGAAGGAGCTCCGCGCCCGAACCGAGCGCCAGCGCGAGCGGGAGCATTCCCAGGATCGCGGCCAGGGAAGTCATCAGCACGGGTCGGAAACGCCGCCGGCCCGAGCGCATCAGCGCCTCGTGCAGGGAGTCGCCGCAGGCGCGGTGCTCTTCGACCGCGTCGAGCATCAGGATTCCGTTCTTCGCGACGATGCCGACCACCATGATCATCCCCATCATCGAGACGACGTTCAGCGTGGAGCGCGTGACGAACAGACCGGCGAGCACGCCGCCCAGGGCGAGCACCGAGCCCGCCACGATCGCGACGGGGTGCGCAAACGAGCGGAACTCCACGAGGAGCACCAGGAACACGAGGGTGATGGCGAGGACGAGCGACTGCAGCAGCTCGCGGAAGCTCGCCTGCTGCTCCGCGTAGAGCCCGCCGTATTCCACCGTCATCCCCGGCGGGAGCTTCACGTCCTTCGCCAACCGCGCCCGGATCTGCCGGATCGCCGTGCCGAGATCGCTGCCCGAAAGGCGCGCGGTGACGGCGACCGACTGCCGGAGCCCGTCCCGCTCGATCTCGGTCTGTCCCGTGTCGTACGCGATGTCCGCCACCTGGTCGAGGCGGAACTGTCCTCCCGTCGTCGCGGACCGCACCTGCAGGCCCCGCAACTTTTCGAGCGACTGCGACTCCGACCGGGGCAGCACCACGCGAACCGTGATCAGGCGGCCCTGCTGCAGAATCGAGGAGGCGGCGTCGCCCGACATCGCGGTCGTGACCGCGTTCGCCACGTCCGTCGCCGACACCCCGAGACGCGCGGCGCGCTCCGGGTCCACCCGGAAGGTGATAGCCGGACCGCTGACTACCACGCCGTTGAAGGTATCGACCACGCCCGAGACTTTCTTGATGGACTCTTCGACCCGACTCGCCGTGGCGTGCAGGGCAGTCGCGTCCTCGCTGAACAGCCGGATCTCGACGGGCGCGGGCGAGCTCGTCAGGTCGCCGATCAGGTCCGAGAGGATACCCACGAACTCGATGCGGAGAGCGGGTTCGCTCGACTCGATCTGCCCGCGCAGGGCGCGGGTCACCTCCTCGGTTGTGCGCGGGCGCTTCGCCCGCAGCTTGACGAGGAAGTCCCCCGTGTTCGGCTCCGTGATCGCGAGCCCCAGCTGGAGTCCGGTGCGGCGCGAGTAGCTCTCGACCTCCGGCGTCGCCTCGAGCATCCCCTCCACGTGCATGAGCATCCGGTTCGTCTCCGCGAGCGAGGTTCCGGGAGGCGCCACGTAGTCGAGAACGAAGGCGCCCTCGTCGAACGCGGGCAGAAACTCGGAGCCGAGATGCCGATAGAGGAAGTACGAACCGACCAGGACCACCAGGGCGAGAATGACGACGAGGGAGGTCCTCCGGAGCGCGAGGTTGAGGACGTATTCGTAGCGACCGATGATCGCCCGGAGTAAGCGCCCGGTTTCCTGCTCCTCCTCCTGGTCGCCCCCGCGCATCTCCGATTCCCGGCGCGAGAGGTTGCGGACGCCGGGCCTCGAGTCCCGCCTCTCCCCCTTCTCCCCCTTCTCCCCCTTCTCCTGCGGCCGGAGATCGCGTGGACGCGCTTTCACAAAACGCTCCGCGAGCACGGGAGTGAAGGAGAGCGCGAGCACGAGCGAGGTCAGAAGAGCGACCGCCATCGTCAGCGCCAGCGAGCGGAAGAAGACGCCCGTCACCCCGGTCAGGAGCGTCAGAGGCAGGAACACGACGACCGGCGTGACCGTGGACCCGATGATCGGGACCGTGATCTCGGTGACCGCGCGCTGCACCGCTTCGCGCCTCGACTGCCCGCGCGCCAGGTGCGTGTAGATGTTCTCGACCACCACGATCGCGTCGTCGATTACGAGACCAATCGCCGCGGCCACGCCGCCGAGCGTCATGAGGTCGAACGACAGTCC
Organism: Acidobacteriota bacterium; assembly: GCA_038327245.1. Taxonomy (GTDB): domain Bacteria; phylum Acidobacteriota; class Thermoanaerobaculia; order UBA5066; family Gp7-AA6; genus Gp7-AA6. Next base: position 13,040 of record JBBQKV010000024.1, on the reverse strand, counting down.
GACGACGTACATGGCAAGGAAGGTCGCCAGGATCGTGACCGGGATGACGAGGATGGCGACGAACGTCGTGCCCCAGTTGCGCAGAAAAGCCCAGAGAATGGCGACCGACAGCAGGAGGCCGATCAGGATCGCGTCGCGCACCGACGTCATAGACGCGCGCACCAGGAGCGACTGATCGTAGAAGGGCGTGACCTTGACGTCTTTGGGGAGCTGCTTCCCCGCCGCGGCCAGCTCGGCCTTGACCTCGTTGGTGACCGTGACCGTGTTGGCGTTCGGCTGGCGCAGGATGGACAGCAGCACGGCGGGTTTGCCGTCGGCGGTCACGATCGTGTACTGCGGCTCGAAGCCGGCCCCGACCGTCGCCACGTCCGACAGCCGGACCGGGACGTTGTTCACGGTCGCGACCACGATCGAATTCAACTGGTCGGGCAGAGTTGCCTGCCCACTCACGAGAACCAGCTCCAGCTGGTGGTTCTCCTCGATCTGCCCGGGCGAGGCGACGACGTTCGAGCTGCGGACGGCGTCCGTCACCTGCTGCAGGCTCAAGCCACGCGCGTTCAGGCTCGCCGGGTCGATCCGGACGTGGTACTCGCGCACGCGGCCGCCGGCCACGGCGACGTTCGCCACGCCGGGCAGGCGCGCCAGCCGCGGCCGGAGCGTGTTGACCGCGATGTCGCGCATCGTCGCGGGATCCCGCTTGTCCGACGTCAGGCTGTAGCCCGTCACCGGGAAGACCGCGAACGTCAGCCGATCGACGTTGCGGATCGACGCCGTCGGCGGCAGGCTCGACGCGAGCTGCGAGAGGCGCGCCTGCACGAGCTGCAGGGTGAGCAGCACGTCCGTGTGCCAGTCGAAGAAGAGGCTGATGTCGGCGCTCCCCCGCGCCGTGGTGGACTTGATGCGCGTGATGCCCGGGATGCCGTTCATGGCCTCTTCGATCGGGCGCGTCACGGAGACGAGCATCTGCGGCGCGGGCACGACCCCGTTGTCGACGACGATGACGATGCGGGGGAAGTTCGTCTCCGGAAAGATCGCGGTCGGAAGGTGGAAGGCGGCGTAGACCCCGGCCGCGCAGAGGAGCAGAACGGACACGACGACCGCGCGGGACTGCGTGGAGACGAAGCTGGCGAGGCTCACTCGGGCCTGGCCGCGTTGATCTCGACCCGGGTGCCGTCGGGCAGCGCGTAGTTCCCCTCGGTGACGACGGTCTCGCCGCCCTTCAGGCCCGCCGTGACCTGCACGGCGGCGGGCGTCCGGATCCCGACGGTGACCCGGGTCTCGTGCGCGACACTGCTGGCATCGACGACCATCACCGTGCCGGTGTTCTTGTCGGGCGCGTCGAGCGTAACGGCGGACGGCGGCACGACGACCGCGTCGCTCGTCTGCTTCGTCGCCACGACGACCTCCGCCGCGCCGCCCGCGCGCAGCTTCCCGTCGGCGTTGTCGAGGTTGACCCACACCTCGACCGTGCGGTTGACCGGATCGCTTGCGCGGCTGATGAGCGAGATCCGGCCCACCAGGCGTGCGGCGGGCTGATCCGGCAGCCGGATGGTGACGGAGTCGCCGACCTTGACCTGCGCCACGACGTTGTCGGCGATCTGCGACTTGACGATGACCTCCGACAGGTCGGCGATCGTCACGAGTTTCGCGCCGGACGCGGCGAACTCGCCCTGGAACTGAAACTGGTCGGTGACGACCCCGGAAATCGGCGCGCGGACGCTCGCGTAAGTCAGCGAGCCGCCGACCGCGGCGCCCCCGGTCCGATCGTCGGCGAGGCGCGCGGTGTTCTCGGCGGTGGTCAGGGCGAGCTTCGCCGCCTCGACCTCCCGCAGGGCGATGCCCCCCTCCGCGTAAAGGGCGCGGCGTCGCTCGTAGAGCGCCCGGGCCACTTCGACGTTCGCCCGAGCGTCCCGGATGTCGCGGTCGGGGCTCTCCAGCTGCGCGATCACCTCCCCCGCCCGCACGTTCGCGTTCTTGAGCAGGCGCATCTGCACGATCTGCCCCCCGACCTTCGGGCTGACCGTCGCCTGCTCGCGCGCGAAGATCGTGCCGAGGGTGGACGACTCCGCCGCGATGGGCTTGCGTTCCGCCTTCGCGACCCGGACGCCCACGACGACGTTGGCCTCATCCGCCGCGGCGTCCACCGGCTGCGCCGACCGCTTCCGGAAGTAAAGGACGAGCGCCACGGCGACGACCGCCGCGATCCCCACGATGACGAGAACGCTGCGCCGCTTCATTGTCCGATCGCCTGCGCGAGACGCGCCCGGGCGGACTGGTAGTCGAAGAGCGCCTGGTAGTAGGCGGTGCGCTGTGCAATGAGCGTGGTCTGCGCGTCGGTGACTTCCAGGATCGGCGCCTCTCCGGCGCGGTATCTCGCGATCGACACGTCGAGGTTGCGCTCGGCCGTGGCCATGCCCTCGGCCGCGAGCCGGATACGCGTCGCGGCGGTGAGCGCCCGGCTCCGCGAGTCGTAGAACTGCTGCTGAAAGCCGCGGAGGGACGCGAGCCGCGCCGACTCAGCGACGGCGGCGCGGTCCCGCGCCTGCAGCTCTCGGCTTCGGCTGGCCCCCCAGTCCCAGATCGGGACCGTCACGCCGACGGTCGCCGAGAAACCCCGGTGCTCCCGCAGAGGCGTCGGGCGCAGCGAGTCCGTATCGACGCCGCCGTCGAGCGCGTAGGTCACGCCGGGCCGCCGCTCGGCGCGCGCCACCCGGACGCCGAGCTCCGCGGCGCGGCGTTCGGCCTGGAGCTGCGCGAACTCCGGGCGGCGGGAAACCATGTCAGCGGTCAGGCGATCGATCTCGCCGGGGTTCGCGGCGAACCCGACCAGGTCCGCGGTCCCGATCGGCTGCGCGAAGTCGTATCCCACCAGGATGCGCAGCGCGCTGCCGGCAGCGGACTCGGCGGCGCGCGCCTGCTCGAGGTCGTCCCTCCGCGTGATCGTCTGGAGCTGCGCGCGGGTCCGGTCGATGGGCGCCACCTCACCGGCGTCCGCCGAGAGAGCCGTGACGCGTTCGAACTCCTCCGCGGAGGCCAGGTTCTGCTCGGCCGCGCGCCGGCGCGCCGTGGCGAGAGCCAGCGCGTAGTACGCGTCGATCGTGGCCTGAGTGAGCGCGCGCCGTGCCACCTGCGTCCCGGACCGCGCCGCCTCGAGCAGCGCCACGTTGCGGTCGAGCGTCGCCCGCAGCCGACCCGAGAGATCGAGATCGCCGGTCACGCCCACGAGACCGACGTATTCGTCCACCGCGTTCGCCGCGATGTAGCTCGCCACGCGCGGCGAAACGCCGCTCGCCGGGGACGTGTGGATGAACGAGAGGTTTGCGGCCAGGCGAGGCAGGAACGCGGCGCGCGCCTGCCGGACGTCCTCCGCCGCGATGCGCTCGTTCAGGGTCGCCTGCTGATAGGTCGAGGCCTGCAGGAGGGCGAGGCGCACCGCTTCTTCGGCCGAGAGGGTCACGCCGGGCGTAACCGACAGAGGTGACGGAGGCGGGACAGGGGTGACCCGGGGCGCCGGCGCAGCCGCCGGAGACGGTGCAGCCGGCGGAGAGGGTGCCGCCGCCGCCGGGGCCTGGGGCTTCTGCCCGTGCGCGACCGCGCCGACAAACAGGATCAGGATCCCCAGGGCCGCGGTGCGCACCGCATCCATCCTATCCGGGGATCGGCCGGGCTAGTGCCTCTCGGTCAGGAGATCCGGAAGACCGGCTTCGAGGTCGAGCAGCCGTCGCTTGATCGGGAGCCCGCCCCCGAAACCCGTCAGCGATCCGTTCGCGCCGATGACCCGGTGGCACGGAACGACGATCGGCAGCGGGTTCTTCCCATTGGCCGCGCCGACCGCACGGATCGTGGCCGGCCGGCCGATCCGCCGCGCCAGCTCGGAGTACGAGACGGTCTTGCCGTACGGAATCTCGGTCAGCGCGGACCACACCTCCCGCTGGAACGGAGTGCCCTCCGGCGCCAGCGCGAGGTCGAAACGGCGCAGCCGTCCCGCGAAATACGCCGCGAGCTGCGCGATGGCGTCCCGGAACGGTTCTGCCGTGCGGTGCCAGGTTTCCGCGACTTCGGCGGGATGGCGCCCGTTGTCGAAGGAGATCCCGCGCAGCCCGCTCTCGTCCCCCGTCAGGAGAAGGCGGCCGATCGGCGTGGGAGTCTCGCAGTAGCTCATCATCCGCGCACCTCCCGGGAGTGGCGGAAGGAGTCTACCCGTCCCCCTCCACGAAGCTCTTCAGCCGGCCGAGCGCCTCGTCCCAGCGCTTCGAGATCTGCTCGAGCCAGAGGCTCGCGTCGTCGAGACGCTTCGGATCGAGCTCCCAGATGCTCTCCCTTCCGCGCCGCGCGCCGCGGACGAGGCCCGCGCCGGCCAGCACGCTCAGATGCCGGGTGACGCTCTGCCGCGTGACGCCCGACCCCGCGGTGAGCCGGGCGATCGACTGGGGGCCGCCGGCGGAGAGACGCGCGACGACCCCGAGGCGGGTCTCGTCGCCGAGCGCCGAGAAGAGCGGGCCGGCGCGGGCGAGCCCCGCCCCGCTACGCGGCGACATGTCGCTCGATGTTCTTGAGCTGCGACTCCCAGCCGCCCTCGTTCATCCGGAGAGCTTCGGCCCGGCGCGCCGCCGGGATGCGGTCGAACCCGGACTCGACCACCGTGAGCTGCGTGCCGCCCGCGACGTCCTCCAGTCGAAACTCGACGAGGGTCATGGGCTCCGCGGAATAGTCCACCTTCGGGTCGATCGCGTAGGGATGCCAGCGGTACGAAAACAACTGCTCCGGTTCGACGCGGTCGATCGTGATCTCCATCGGAAAGTTCTCGTAACCCTTGATCGTGATGCGGCCCGACACCCGCGCGCCCGGCGCGAACGCCCCCTCGAGCTTTACGCCGAACCAGGCGCCGAACTCCTCGGGAGTGGCGATTGCGCGCCAGACCCGCGATCGGGGGGCGCGAAGCAAGATGCTCTTCTCGATCCGGTCTGTGGTGCTCATATGCAACCTCCGGGTTGCATATTGCCGGAGCCCGGTGCGACATGCAACTGTTTAGTTGCATATCGGAAGGCTGCATGCGCCTTGCTTCCCTCCGAATTGTTGTGTACTGTATACAGCAGATGCCCGCCGCGTCCGCCGCCATCGCCACCGCACTCACCCGCGACAACATCAGCGACTCCGTCGCCGTGGAAGTGCGCGGGCGGATCGTGGACGGCCGCCTGCCCGCCGGCGAGCGGATCAACGAGGTTCACCTCTCGCAGGAGCTCGGCGTGAGCCGGACGCCTCTGCGCGAGGCGCTCGGCCGCCTGGCAGCGGAGGGCGCGCTCACGAACGTCCCGCGTTTTGGATACTTCGTGCGCGCGCTGACGCTTGCGGAGTTCGAACAGATCTACGACATCCGTCCCCTGCTCGATCCGGAGGCGCTCCGCCTCGCCGGCGTTCCCGCGCGCAAGCGCCTCGAGCGCCTGGAGAAGCTGAACCGCAAGCTCGCCGCGGCGCGGAATCCCGAAGCCGCAATCGCGCTCGACGACGCCTGGCACCTGGAGCTGCTCGCCGACTGCCCCAACCGCGTGCTGATCGAGCTGATCGAGAACGTCGTTCGGCGCACGCGGCGATACGAGCTCGCGTTGATGCGCGAGACGTCCAACGTCCTTCGCGCGAGCGAAGGCCACTCCCGGATCCTGGCGGCCCTGCGCGACGGCAACCTGGTCGCGGCCTGCGCGGCGCTCCGGCGCAACATGCAGAGCGGGCGCGCCCCGATCGTCTCGTGGCTGAGAGCCCGCGAATCGCGCACCGGAGCCTGACGATGGTGCCCCTCCGCCGAATGCTCCTGGGCTGCATCGGTCTCCTGCTGGCGCTTTCCGAGTTGCCGGCGCAATCGGCCGCGCCGGACGACTCTCTCGTGGGCATCTGGTCGAGCGAGACGCGCCTGGGTCCGGCCCTGCGGGGTAACCTGACCGTGGTCCGCGACGGCCGGGGTTGGCGGGCGTCTCTTTCGGACGCGACGTCGAGATTTCCGGCTGCGGGCAGCGCCGTCCGCTTCGCCTTCCCCGGCAACGCCGGCGGTTTTCGAGGCGTGCTCTCGGGCGACCGGAGGACGATCGCGGGCTTCTGGCTCCAACCCGCCGGGAACACGAAGGATCGGCAGGACCCGGGCGGATCGAGCCAGGCGTTCGCCTCGCCGCTGGTGCTGCGGCGCGCCGGAGGCAACGCGTGGCGCGGCGCCGTACGGCCGCTCGACGATCGATTCACGCTCTACCTGCGGATCTTTCGCGGCGAGGACGGATCGCTCCTCGGCGCTTTCCGGAATCCCGAACAGGGATCGCACGGCGCCGCGATGCAGCTGCGCGTGGCGCGCGAAGGCGACTCCGTGACGTTCGCGGCGCGACCCGACCCCGCGGAGCCCGAGGTCCGCATGAGCGGCACGCTCGTCCGCTCGCCGGACCGCCTCCGGATCCAGTGGCCCGACGCCGGCCGTGTCCTGGAACTCACGCGGCGCGCGCCCTCGGAGGCGGCCGGTTTCTTCCCCCGCCCGCCGGGAGAGGCGAAGTACGTCTACCGGCAGCCCCCCGTCACCGACGACGGGTGGGAAACGGCGCGCGCCGCCGCCGCCGGCATGGACGAGGCCCTGCTCGAGCACTTGATCCAGAGGTTGATCGACGCCGACCCCTCGGTCCGCCGCCCCGCTCTCATCCACTCCGTCCTGGTGGCTTACAAGGGAAAGCTCGTCCTCGAGGAGTACTTCTTCGGCTTCGATCGCGGGGAGCCGCACGACCTGCGCTCCGCGGGAAAGACCTTCTCCTCCGTCCTCCTCGGCGCGGCCATGAGGCGGGGGGCGAAGGTCTCTCCCGAGACCCGGGTCTACCCGCTTCTCGGCGGCATGGGTCCCTTCGCGAATCCGGATCCGAGAAAGTTGGAGATCACGGTCGCGCATCTCCTCACGCACACGTCCGGCCTGGCGTGCGATGACAACGATCCCGCGTCGCCCGGGAACGAAACGACGATGCAGATGCAGGAGCGGCAGTCCGACTGGTGGAAATACACGCTGGACCTGCCGGTGGCGCACGACCCGGGAAGCCGCTACGCGTACTGCTCCGCGGGGACGAACCTCATGGGCGCCGCGCTCACGACCGGAACCCGGACGTGGCTGCCGGAGCTCTTCGAGCGCACGGTCGCGGCCCCGCTCCAGTTCGGCCGCCACTACTGGAACCTGATGCCGACCGGCGAAGGCTACCTGGGCGGCGGCGCGTTCCTGACGCCGCGGGACTTCCTGAAGGTTGGCCAGGCGTATCTCGACGGGGGCGCGTGGCACGGAAGGCGGATCGTCGACCCGTCGTGGGTGAAGATCTCGACCGCGCCGCGCGTCTCGATCAACCCGGCGACGACCGGCCTCGATCCGGAGAAGTTTCCGGAGTTCTACGGCGAGGGGGTCGACGCGTATGCCTGGCACCTGTCGGAGCTCCACTCCGGAGACCGCACGTACCGGGACTACGCCGCGACCGGCAACGGCGGCCAGCTCCTGATCGTCGTTCCGGACCTGGAGCTCGCGGTCGTCTTCACGGCCGGGAACTTTCAGCAGGGCGGGATCTGGGGCCGTTTCCGAAGCGAGATCGTGCCGCGGGAGATCATTCCGGCCATCCGCCGCTGATCCGAGCGGGGCGGCTTCCGCTATGCTCGCTCACTCACTGCGAGCAATGCCGGATAGCACTGCCGGATGAAGGACACGACCTCCGCCACGACTCTTCCGATGTCGACGCGCGCCCACCTCGCGCGAACGGGATTCCTGGTGCAGCCGGCGCAGGTGATCACGAGTCCGGAGACGCGCCTTCCGTACCGCATCGACCGGTTGATCGGCGAGGGCGGGTTCGGCCAGGCCTACCTCGCCCGCCGGCTCGGGCACTCGCGGAAGGTGCCGGCGATCGTCTGCATCAAGGTGAGCGAGCGCATCGACGGGTGGCTGCGCGAGGCCTACTTCGGACAGCTGCTCGACGGGCACCCCCGGGCGATCCAGGTCTTTGACGCGTTTCCACTGATGGGTCCGGACGGCCGCGTTCTGTACTGCCTCGCTCTGGAATACGCGCGCCAGGGCGACCTCCAGGCGTTCCTGGAGTCGAGCGGCAAAGGCTGGCCGGAGTCGACCGCGCGGCGCGAGATCGCGGGCATCCTCCAGGTTCTCGGCAAGCTGCACCGCGGCCAGATGCTCCACCGCGACCTGACGCCGATGAACGTTTTCGTGTGCGACCGCCGGAATCTCAAGCTCGGAGATTTCGGGATCGTCCGCCACCAGAGCGACCGCCGCGGAATCAAAGCGAACACGATGAACGCCCTGACGGCGCCGAGCGACATCCTCGCGGGCTCCGCGCCCAAGTGGCAGGCGCGCGACGACGTGTACCAGGTAGGTCAGCTCCTCGGAATGCTGGTGAAGGGCGACGCGCGGGCGCGCATCCGCACGGCCGAGATCCGCCGCCTTTCGTGCAGCGATCATTTGAAGGAGATCGTCTACCGCTGCCTGGGCGAGCGCCGGAAGCGCTACGAGAGCGCTCAGGAGCTGATCGAAGCGCTCGGCCATCCGCCCGGCCGGCTCAAGGCCGGAGTGCTGCGGAGCCTGAAGGGCGCGCACATCGCCTTCACCGGAATCCTGACGCGGCGGCGTGACGAGGCGGTGCGCGCCGCGAAGCGGGCCGGCGCCACGGTTCACGGCGGCCCCTCCGGAAAGACGACCGTCGTGGTCCGCGGGCGACCGAATCCGCTGCAGGCCGCGGGACGGGACGCGGGCATCAAACTGATGGAGATCAAGCGGCTGCGCGAGAAGGGGCAGCGGATCACGCTCTTGAACGAGACGCAGTTCTGGAAGCTGGCGGGACGAGCCGCCGGAAAGAAAAAGGGCCGCGACAATACTGCTTGACCGGGTGCTACGGTCGGGCGAGTCGGGGAGCGATGGATACCGAAACGGCGGAAGCATTCGAAAAGCTCTCCCGTGAGGTCCGGGAAGGTCTGCAGGAGGTACGGACCGAGCTGCGGGCAGAGATCCGGGTTGGGTTGCACGGGGTACGGACCGAGTTGCGGACCGAGATCCAGGACGTCAAGCGGCACTCCGACGTCGTGGCCGAAAGCCTCCGGAGCGAGATCCGGCTGGTGGCCGAAGGAGTCGCGGGGCTGGACGAGAAGTTCACGCTGGAATTCCGGAACGTTCGGGGAGAGATCCGCGAGCAGATCGGCGACGTCAAGAGCCTGATTCGGGCGTCCTACGGCGACCTGGACCGCCGGATCAAGCCCTCCTGATTACTCGTCCATCAACGTCGTCGGGAAGGCTCGTCTTTGGATTACGACGGCGGGAAGCCTGCCAGCATCCTCGCGATCGCGCGGGAAAGCGCCTCCTCTTTCTCGGCCGGCGTCGCATCGGGTCCAAACGTGGCGGTCGCGGTCCCGCGCCAGACCAGCTCCATCCGCGTGGCGTCCACCAGGTCCACGATCAACGTTCCCACCGGGATCTGCTCCACCGTCGCCACGGTTCGCCCGGGTCGGCGCCACCGCCAGCCGTATCCCCAGCCCGTGTCGTACGTGTGGATCTCGGTCTCGCGCGTCAACCGGACGTGGGGAGCGAACCAGAGGTCCGGCGAGATGTTGTTTTCCTGGAGCCCACGCGCTTGGAGCGCGTCCGTCAACGCCTGGTGGACGCGACGGCCCACGAGCTCATCGTGGAGGTGCTGGACGTCCAGGTAGGAAAAGGTTCGATACTTCGAGAAGTTCACGCTGCGGTCGTAGTCCGCCGACGTGGAGAGCGTCGAAGAAGAACAGGCCGTCGCGGCCAGGATGGCCGCCGCCGCGATGATTCCGGGAGTCTTCATGGAGACCTCCTTGGAAATGGGAACATCCTGAGGCACTGACCTCACGATGTCATCCTGAGCGACCAACCCCCGATTGCTCATCCTGAGCGACCAACCCCCGATTGCTCATCCTGAGCGACCAACCCCCGATTGCTCATCCTGAGCGACCAACCCCCGATTGTCATCCTGAGCGAAGCGAAGGATCTCTTGCTTTTAGCCGGGGAATCTCCTGCTCCGCCGAACGCAAGCTGAGATCCTCCCAATGGGGATTGACCGATTGGATTAGCGCGACCTTCCTGTTACGCCGCCAGCCCTTGATCTGCTTCTCTCGCTGGATCGCCGCGAGAACGTCCGATGTCGATTCGAAGTAGATCAGCCGGTCGACCTCGTACTCGGCCGTAAAGCCCGAGATGAGCCGTTGCTTGTGTTCGAAAACGCGACGCTCGAGATCATTTGTCACACCCACGTAGAGGACCCGAGATCTGCTTGCGAGAACGTAGACGAAGTACTGCCGTTCCTTCACACTCTCTCTTGTTGTGAGGCCATCCGGTAATCGAGAGATCCTTCGCCGCCTGCGGGCGGCTCAGGATGACAAGGGAGTGTCCGGCGGCTCAGGATGACAAGGGACGCTACGGCGCCCGCTTCGCGTCGATCCGGATCTGGTCGGCCTTCCACGTCTTCCCGCCGTCGGTCGACACGTCCGCCTTCCAGCGGAAGTGGTCCTTCGCGATGTCGAAGTAGGTGATCCGGAGCCAGTACTCACTGGCACTCTGGTCGACCCGAATCGTCGCTCCCTCCCGCCACGCGGTCAGCTCCGCCCACTGCGCCGTGTTCCGCGGGATTCCGTCGTTTCCAGGCGTCAGCAGCCCGACGTAGCGGATGTCCCACTTCTGCCGGACGTCGTCGAAGACCCGGTAGGTCGTCCCGGGCCCGAGCGTGCCCATCGCGACCACCACCGTGACCGTCCGCAAGGCGCCCATGTCCACCTCCTCCATCGTGAGCCCATCCTGAGATGGGAGGTGCGCGCCGTCGCCGGTTCTTCGGTGAACCGCCGATTCCGGTCGGTGAATCGACCTTCCGAACGCTTCGGCTAGGCCCCCGTGATACAGGTGCATCGTGCGGCGCCTGACCACGATCCTTCTCGCCCTCTCGTTCGCGGCCGTGAGCGCGGCGGCGATGGCGCAGACCGCCGATCTGGCGGTGACCCTGACCGGCACACCGGACCCGGTCGTCGCGGACTCCGACCTCACCGAGAAAATCGTCGTCACGAACAACGGACCGGCTGGTGCCAGCGCGACACTGAGCGACCCGCTGCCGCCCGGAGTTACCTTCGTCTCGCTCAACGCGCCCGCGGGCTGGCGGACGAACGCGCCGACGGTCGGCGGCGGAGGGACCGTGACCGCGACCACTCCCAAACTGGCGAACCGCGCGAAGGCAGCCTTCACGCTCGTCATCCACGTGGACCCCGCTCCCCGGGGCGGCCCGCCTATCTGCAATACGGCGACCGTCGCCTCGACGGCGGCCGATCCGGCGCCCGGAAACAACTCGGCGTCGACAACGGCGCGGGTCACGGGATCCCAGGCGGATCTGGCGGTGACCCAGACGGCGCCGGACCCCGTCTCGGGGGACGGCAACTTCACCTACACGATGGTGGTCACGAACCACGGCCCGGACGGCGCAAGTCCGACCCTGAGCGATGCTCTGCCGCCCGGAGTGACGTTTGTCTTGTTAAGCGCTCCGGCGGACTGGATGACGATCACGCCCGCGGTCGGTAGCGGGGGGACCGTGACCGCGGCCACCCCGGCGCTGGCGAACGGCGGGACGGCGAAGTTCACCCTGGTCGTCCACGGGGATCCTGCCGCACCGGGCGGGGCGACCCTCTCCAATACTTCGACCGTCTCCTCGGCGACGAACGATCCGAATCCGAAGAACAACTCGGCGACGGCAACGACGAGGACGACGCGGGTCAACGGTTCGGGAGCCAGGGCGGATCTGGCGGTGACCCAGACGAGCTCGCCGGACCCGGTCGGCGCGGACACCGACCTCACCTATACGATCGTCGTTACGAACAACGGCCCGGGCGGCGCGAACGCGACGCTGACCGACGTTCTACCGGCCGGAGTCACCTTCGCTGCCTCGAGCTCTTCGGCGGACTGGCAGATGACCACGCCCGCGGTCGGCAGCGGGGGGACCGTGACGGCGACCAACCCCACGGTGGGCAACGGCGCGACTGCGACGTTCACCCTGATCGTTCACGTGGATCCCGCTGCCCGGGGCGGCTCGACCATCGAAAATACGGCGACGATTGCCGCGGCGACGGTCGATCCGACGCCCGGGAACAATTCGGCCACGACGATGACGCTGGTCAAGGGCGAGGGCCAGGGATCCCGGGCGGATCTGGCGTTGACCCAGACCGCTTCGCCCGACCCCGCTCTCCCGGGGAGCGACCTCACCTGGACGATTGTCGTCACGAACAACGGTCCGGATGGCGCGGCAAACGCCACACTGGACGACGCCCTGCCGGCCGGAAGCACCTTCGTCTCGTTCAGCGCGCCGGCGGACTGGAAGACGACCACGCCGGCGGTCGGCAGTGCGGGGACCGTGACCGCCGCGAGTCCCACCCTGGCGAGCGGAGCGACGGCGACGTTCACGCTGGTCGTTCGCGTGGATCCCGCTGCCCCGGGCGGCTCGACCATCCGCAACACGGCGACGGTCACCTCGACGACCGTCGACCCGACGTCCGAGAACAACTCGGCGACGACGACGACGCAGGTCAAAGGATCCGGGGCGGATCTCGCGCTGACCATGACGGCCTCGCCCGACCCCGTTCGCCCGGGGAACAACGTCACCTACTCGATCCTCGTCACGAACAACGGCCCCGACGACGCGGCAAACGCGGCCCTGATCAATCCTCTCCCGCCCGGAGCGACGGTGGCCTCGTTTACCGCACCGGCCGGCTGGGCGTCGACCGCACCCGCGGTCGGCAGCGGGGGGACCGTCTCGGCGGCCACCTCGAGCGTCCTGGCAAAGGGCGCGACCGCGACGTTTACGCTGATCGTTCACCTGAATCCGGCTTTCCCGGCCGGTTCGACCATCGTCAATACCGCCACGGTCACCGCGACGACGCCCGACCCCAACGCGGCGAACAACTCCGCCGCGGCGACGAGCAGTCTTCGGTAAACCGCGCCTACAGGACTTGGAGGCGCGGCTCGATACCCGCCGCTTCGTACGGATCCA